>JBDOOJ010000077.1:0-2252 GCA_039830885.1 Cycloclasticus sp. | reverse complement strand
GAGTTTGAGTTGGCGTTGTTAGATGTAGGGCAGGGCTTGTCGGCGGTTATACAAACGACTAACCATGTGTTGATATTTGATACGGGCGCAAAATACAGTGAAAAAAGTGATTTAGCGAGCAACGTCATTTTGCCGTACTTGCATGGTAAGCAAATTGACCAGTTAGATGCATTAGTCATCAGTCACGGCGACAATGACCATGCGGGCGGGGCGAAAACACTGCTGGCTAATATCAAGGTTAATAGCCTTAGCACCAGTGTGCCTGAGATGTTCACACAGATTAATGCACGACAGTGTCAAGAAAAAGTGCGTTGGGTGTGGGATGGCGTCGAATTTGAATTTTTAAGCCCAAGTCGCTTTAAGTTATTTAAAGGTAATGATGGATCGTGCGTGTTAAAAGTTAGTTCAATTAACGGCAGCGTGTTATTGCCGGGTGACATTGAGCGGAGCGCTGAACGTTCGTTATTGCAATATAAAGCCGGACAGCTAAAAGCAGATGTTATCGTTGCGCCACATCACGGCAGTAAAACATCGTCTACCTTAGCGTTTATTGAAGCGGTGAACCCCCGATATGTTTTATTTCCAGTGGGCTATAAAAACCGTTTTGGGTTTCCTAAGCAAGAGGTAGTAGAACGCTACACTAAGCAAGGCGTGATAAGTTTTGATACGGCGAATCATGGTGCGTTAACGGTTAAATTTTTAGCCAATAAGCAGATTGAAATTGAAAGTTATCGTGAGGCACATTCAACGTTTTGGAACTGGTCACGTTAAAAGTCAATGTAACTCAACATAATGGCGTATGAAGTGGGTGCCTAGCGGTGGAAAATAAAGTAGTATGACGGCAACTTTAATAATTTGTCATAGAGGTTGCTGTGCTTGAAATTTTAATATCTGGTGGTTGGTTGATGGTTCCGATCGTTGCGTGCTCAATTATTTCATTAGCAATTATTGGCGAGAGATTTTGGTCTTTAAGCCGCGATAAAATCATTCCTACGCAATTGGTTTCTTCGGTCTGGTCACTACATAAAGCAAATCAGTTAGATAAGAGTAAGCTGCAAACCTTATCAACTAGCTCCCCCTTAGGGCGCGTGTTGGCAGCGGGGATTCTTAATCGTTCGCACGGCCGTGAAATCATGAAAGAAAGTATTGAAGAAACCGGCCGACAAGTCGTTCACGGGCTTGAAAAATACTTAAATTCATTGGCAACGATAGCCTCAATCACACCGTTATTGGGCTTATTGGGCACTGTGATTGGCATGATTAAGGTATTTGCTGCCATTATGGCGTACGGTGTCGGTGATCCAGCGGTACTCGCTGGCGGTATCTCACAAGCATTAATTACGACGGCTTCAGGCCTTACGGTCGCTATTCCTACGTTAATGTTTTACCGTTTCTTCAGAGGTAGAGTTGATGAGCTAGTGATCAAAATGGAAGATGAAGCGCTTAAAATGGTCGAAATGATGCACGGAGATCGTGAGTAACCATCATGAACTTCAAAAAGAAACAAAATGAGGAGTTTGATCTTAATTTGACGCCGTTGATAGACGTGGTTTTTTTGTTACTTATCTTCTTCATGGTAACAACGACCTTTGATCGTGAAACGCAACTAAAAATTGAGTTGCCGCAAGCATCCGGTGAAACGAAGAAAGCGCTCGACGTATTAGAAATTAGCATCGATTCAAAAAGTCGTTTCTATATTAATGAGCAAGAGGTTGTTAATTCAGGTTTAGACACCATAAAAAAAGCGCTGAAACAGGCGGCTGGCGACAAACAGAACCCCCCGTTGTTGATAAGTGCTGATGGCCAAGCAACGCATCAATCGGTTATCACCGTGTTAGATGCAGCAAGTCAATTAGGCTTTGTTAACATTACGTTTGCGGCTAATGAACCGACTGAAAAAACCTCCAAGTAACATTTATCATGGCGCATAAAACCAGTCGTTTTTTTGACAGTATGTGGTATGGGCAACGTCCAATCGCCGTGTTGTTTGTGCCTCTTACGTGGATTTTTGGGCTGGTCGTTAAATTACGCTCAATGGCATATAAAAAGGATTGGCTTAAATCTACGCGTTTGCCGGTTCCTGTTATTGTCGTTGGCAATATAACCGTGGGTGGGACGGGGAAAACGCCATTGGTTATTTGGGTGACTGAGCTGCTTAAATCTGCGGGTTACACACCAGGCGTCATCAGTCGTGGTTATGGTGGCATCGCGTCGAGCTGGCCACAACAAGTGAGAGCAGACAGTGACTCAAG
>JBDOOJ010000037.1:0-8065 GCA_039830885.1 Cycloclasticus sp. | reverse complement strand
AGTATTAGTTGTTCAAGGGCTTGGCGTTGCTAAGCCCTTGATTTTTTTTGGGCATGCTCTAAAATGCTCCCTCTTGAATAAGGAACGCTGCGACAGGGCTTCCCTGCTAGGCTTATTCAAGGTGTCGATTTAAATCGATTAGTTAACCGCGTTCATTATTAACAGGAAACTGAAATAATGGGCGTTGTACAGAGGTGATTCAATCACTTTCCACCCTTCTTGGTAACAACACACATCACTCATATTTCAGTGCCTATTTTTATAATGAGGCAGGTTTATTATGAGCAAAAATTTTATTTTTACATCTGAGTCAGTGTCTGAAGGGCACCCAGATAAAGTAGCAGATCAAATTTCTGACGCAATGCTTGATGCATTGTTAGAGCAAGACCCTGCATCACGCGTAGCGGTAGAAACCATGGTGAAAACCGGCATGGTGATTCTTGCGGGTGAAGTAACCACCAGTGCATGGGTTGATACAGAAGAACTCGTGCGTAATGTTGTTAAAGAGATTGGTTACGACAAGCCAGAGATTGGGTTCGATTGGCAAAGCTGCGCGGTATTGAATGCGATTGGCAAGCAATCACACGATATTGCTATTGGTGTTGATGATAGCGATGACCATGAGCAAGGTGCGGGTGACCAAGGCTTAATGTTCGGTTATGCCTGTGATGAAACAGACGTGTTGATGCCAGCGCCTATTACCTACTCCCACTTATTGGTGCAGAAGCAAGCGGAAGTGCGTAAATCGGGCCAGTTAGCTTGGTTGCGCCCTGATGCTAAAAGCCAGCTCACAATGCGTTACGAAAATAACAAGCCGGTGGGTGTTGAGGCAGTCGTTTTATCAACCCAGCATTCGCCAGACATTAGTTTAAAAGACCTACGTGAAGCGGTCATTGAAGAAATTATCAAACCGGTTTTGCCAGAAGAGTGGTTTGCGGGTTGTAAGGCGGAAAACATTCACATTAACCCAACCGGCCAATTTATTATTGGTGGCCCAGTGGGTGATTGTGGTTTGACTGGCCGTAAGATTATTGTAGACACGTATGGCGGCATGGCTCGCCATGGTGGCGGCGCTTTTTCTGGCAAAGACCCTAGCAAAGTGGATCGATCTGCTGCGTACATGGGGCGATATGTCGCTAAAAACATCGTTGCGGCAGGTTTGGCGACACGTTGTGAGATTCAAGTGTCGTATGCCATTGGCGTGGCAAAACCAACATCAATTTCTGTTGAAACATTTGGTACAGAAACAATTCCAAGTGCAAAAATTGAAGCGCTGATTAGCGAACATTTTGATTTGCGCCCTAAAGCATTAATTGCTGAACTGGACTTATTGCGTCCCATTTATCAACAAACTGCGGCGTATGGTCACTTTGGTCGTGAGCTTCCTGATTTCACATGGGAACGTACCGACAAAGCAGACTTATTACGCGACGCAGCGAAATAACCTACATAACAAACAATACGAGAGATAACTATGAGTTTTACAGATTATAAAGTAGCCGATATGTCATTGGCAGAATGGGGACATAAAGAAATAGCGATTGCTGAAAATGAAATGCCCGGCCTTATGGCTTTGTGCGAAGAATTTGGCGAGAGCAAGCCGTTAAAAGGCGCACGGGTTGCGGGCAGCTTACACATGACGATTCAAACAGCGGTGTTAATTAAAACATTGGTGGCATTGGGCGCTGAAGTGCGTTGGTGTTCGTGTAATATCTTTTCAACGCAAGATCATGCAGCAGCAGCAATTGCAGACTTGAATATTCCCGTTTATGCTTGGAAAGGCGAAACCATTGAGGAATATTGGTGGTGTACTGAAAAAATGATGACGTGGCCTGAAGGGCAACAAGCCAACATGATTTTAGACGACGGTGGCGATGCAACCTTATTGCTACACAAAGGCGTTGAGTTTGAAAAATCAGGCGTTGTTCCGGATGCGCAAGATGGCGATAACGAAGAATGGGTGGCTATTCTTGAGGTATTACGCCGTAATTTACCGATTGCACCAACCAGATGGCAAGACATGGCTGCTAGCGTAAAAGGTGTGACGGAAGAAACCACCACGGGTGTTCATCGTTTGTACCAAATGCAAGAAGCCGGTGAATTATTATTCCCAGCGATGAATGTGAATGATTCTGTTACTAAAAGTAAGTTCGATAACCTTTACGGCTGTCGCGAGTCTTTATTAGACGGCATCAAGCGTGCAACCGACGTGATGATTGCGGGTAAAATCGCCATTGTTATCGGCTATGGCGATGTTGGCAAAGGCTGCGCACAAGCATTCAAAGGCATGGGCGCAACGGTTTGGGTAACAGAAGTAGACCCTATTTGTGCGCTGCAAGCCGCAATGGAAGGTTACCGTGTGGTGCGTATGAATGACGTGGCAAACCAAGGCGATATTTTTGTAACAACAACCGGCAACTTAGGTGTTATTAATCATGACCATATGTTGGCGATGAAGAATGAAGCCATCGTGTGTAATATTGGCCATTTTGATTCTGAAATTGATATTGCCTCACTAGAACAATATGAGTGGGAAGAAGTGAAGCCACAAGTGGACCACATTATTTTCCCAGACGGCAAACGTATCACGCTATTAGCGAAAGGCCGTTTAGTGAATTTAGGTTGTGCAACGGGCCATCCAAGTTTCGTGATGTCGGCATCATTCACTAACCAAGTGATGGCGCAAATGGAATTCTTCATGAATGGTGATGCGTACAAAAATGAAGTGTACGTGCTACCAAAAACGCTGGATGAGAAAGTCGCGCGTTTGCATTTAGAAAAAATTGGTGTAAACCTAACCGAATTAAGCCAAGAACAAGCAGATTATATTAATGTGCCTGTTGAAGGCCCTTATAAACCAGAACATTATCGTTACTAAACTATGGCACTAGAATCACATCAACCGATTAGCTTTGAGTTTTACCCTCCCAAAACGGAAGAGGGTCGGGAAAAGCTATTAATAGTTAGCAAAAAGCTGGGTCAATTAGACCCAGCTTACTTCTCTGTTACCTTTGGTGCAGGCGGTAGTACCCAGCAGGGCACGATTAACACCGTTATGGGCATTAAGAAGCAGGGCTTTTCGGCTGCGCCTCATTTGTCTTGCGTGGGTTCAACTAAAGAGAATATTCGTGAGATTTTAACGAATTATAAAGCGCAGGGTGTTGATCGCATTGTGGCTTTACGGGGTGATATTCCGTCAGGCACTTTAGATGCAGGTGAGTTTCGCTACGCGAACGAACTGGTGGGTTTCATTCGTGAAGAAACGGGTGACCATTTTCATATAGAAGTGGCAGCGTACCCAGAGATTCATCCACAAGCGAAAAATGCTCAAACAGATTTAGCAAACTTCAAACAAAAAGTAGATGCTGGCGCTAACGGGGCTATTACGCAGTACTTTTTTAACTTTGAAGCATATATTCGATTTGTTGAAGATTGCGATAAAATGTCTATAAATGTGCCGATTGTGCCGGGAATTATGCCAATAACCAACTATTCTCAGTTAGCAAGGTTCTCTGATATGTGTGGTGCGGAAATCCCCCGTTGGATTGCAAAGCGCTTAGAAGGCTTTGCTGATGACCGTGAATCCATCAAAGCATTTGGAGCTGATGTAGTGAGTGAATTATGCCAATCGTTATTAGATTACGGCTGCCCAGGGCTACATTTTTACAGCATGAATCAAGCGGAAGCGAGCTTGGTGATTTGCCGCAATTTAGGGATAGAAAACGCATGAGTAAGAAAAAAGAAATGCCTTGCGCGATTTACAAAACAAAAAAACGCGATGGCTTGTACTTGTATGTCAAAGAACAAGACGAATTCTCGGACGTGCCAGACGAAGTGATGAAACAGTTCCCGCAACCTGAACACGTGTTTGATTTGGAACTGTCAGCCGATAGGCCATTAGCGCGAGAAGATGTGCAAAAAGTAATGGCTAACCTAGAAAAAGAAGGCTTTCATTTACAAATGCCACCAAGACCAGAAGCGCCTATCGCCGATATTGAAATGCCGGACAGCCTGCACGGCTAAACATGCGGATTTCACGCTTATTTGTTGAGCATGACTTAGCCGAAAACAGCGTTATTACCCTAGAGTCAGATGCAGCGCACTATTTACGTAATGTGCTGCGCCTAAAAAAAGACTTTTTGCTAACGGTGTTTAACGGCAAAGGCGGTGAATATGCTGCAACCGTGGCAGAGGTCAGTAGAAAATCTGTTAGCCTAAATATTGGTGAGTGGCGTGATGTAAATTTAGAATCACCGCTGGTTATTGAGCTGGGTTTAAGCGTCTCACGCGGTGAGCGAATGGACGTTGCTATTCAAAAAGCCACCGAACTTGGTGTGGCAATCATTACGCCCGTCATAACTCAGCATTGTGTGGTAAAGCTAACGGACGAACGGCGCCTTCAGCGTCATCAACATTGGCAGAATATTGTTTACCGTGCTTGTGAACAATGTGGACGCAATGTTCCACCGTTATTAAATGTAACGCTTGATTTGGCTGACTGGCTAAAAGGTGATTTAGCAACGAGTCGGATTATATTTGAGCCGGGTAAAGTGGGTACATTGAAAACCTATCAGCAACCAAATGGTGCAGTAGCTGTATTGATTGGCCCAGAAGGCGGTTTTTCAGAACAAGAAGTTGTTGATGCAGAACAAGCAGGTTTTACAGCGCTCGGCTTTGGCCCACGAGTGGTTCGCAATGAGACAGCGGCGATTGCTTCAATTGCGGCTATGCAGGTTTTATGGGGAGATATGGGATAAGTGAGCGGAGACGTTAGGAGTAATTCCATCGGTCACCGCTCACGCTATTATTCCTACGGTGCTTTAGTGAATCTTAGGTAAGGCAATTTAATGTCGATGTCGCCAAATTGTTGTTTTGCCTGAGCATCATCCAAACCTAGTCCTACAATCACGTCTTGGCCAGGCACCCAGTTAGCAGGTGTCGCAATAGGTGTGCCGTCAGTAATTTGAATTGCATCCAGTGCGCGTAAAATTTCAGCAAAGTTACGGCCCACAGACATTGGGTAAGACATAGTAAGTCGAATTTTTTTGTCCGGCCCAATGATAAATACTGTCCTAACAGTTGCGCTGTCGGCAGGCGTACGGTCATCAGTTAAGTAAGCGTCAGCGGGTAACATGTCATACAACTTAGAAACATGCAGTGATGTATCGTCAATGATTGGAAAGTCAGCAGGAGCTCCAGCAAAGGCTTCGATATCTCGTTTCCACTTTTTATGTTCTTCAACGGTGTCTACAGACACTCCCATTACTTTAGTGTTGCGCTTAGCAAATTCCGGTGCAAGTTGGGCAACGGCACCAAACTCAGTGGTACATACTGGAGTAAAGTCTTTTGGGTGTGAAAATAAAATAGCATAGCTATTTCCGATCCAATCGTGAAGAGAAAGCTCGCCAGCAGTAGAATCAGCTGTAAAGTTTGGAGCGATGTCGTTAATACGAGTAGTCATAATATAATCCTCTATAGTTAATGTAATAAATGTTGCTTAACAATGAAAACGCCCGAAGGTAGACGCGTCAAGCACGGGTAAATATTAACTGGATAGAGTGTATTTGTATAATCGAATGTTTTTATAGAACTAATAGATATTATCTATACATTGTGGTTAGTCCCTTCCTCCTTGCAGGGGGAAGGTTAGGATGGGGGTTGGGTCGTTAATTTATAGTAGGGGGTTAATTTTTGGCTTTTCGCTGCCGCGAGGGCATTCATTTCTTTTTGCGACAAAAAGCACCTAAGGCATAAGTCTCATTAATGCAGGTAAAGAACAACCTGCAATTCGATTAAAAACAGAACCAAAGAAAAGGTCGCCCAAATCGCAGAAATTATTTCTTTTCGGGTTCGCGCTAAACTCGCTATGCTCTACCCAAAGGGCATAAGCTTCATTGAAGCGGTAAAACCACTTCAATTCAGCTTTAAAACAACGCGCTGACTTATCCGAAAACCAATGCTTTACTAGCGAGATAAAGGGATAGGTAAGTCAAAAGAATTTATAACGCTGGTTTTGACTTTGATACCCTCTTGCCCTCACTGAAAAACGAGTTATTAAAATAGAGCTTTCTACTGTGGTTGCCTGAGCCTGTTTTGTAGGCGAGTTTCACAGTAGCTATTTTAATGATTAGTTTTGAGGGAACCCTTCGGGGAGAGAGAAGTTGGGTGGCATTTTTCTAGTGACTCTTTTGTTGCTATTGACAAAAGAGTCACTCGGCCTTTAGGGCGAAACCTTATCTATGTTTAAATGGAGCCTGAACAATCACATGAAATCACCTTACAACTGGAGTACGCCATGCGCCTAGGCGTTGTAATGGACCCCATCGGGTCAATCAATATAAAAAAAGACACCACATTTGCTATGTTGCTTGAGGCGCAAAGCAGAGGTTGGGAGTTGTTCTATATGGAGCAGCAAGATTTGTATTTGTTGAATGGGACGGCGAGGGCGACGTTTAAACCGTTCACTGTTCAGCGCGATTCAAACAGTTGGTTTGAGTTGGGCGATACCATTGATGACGTGATGAGCGAGATGGACGCGATTTTGATGCGTGTTGACCCGCCGTTTAATATGAATTTCATATACACGACCTACGTTTTAGAACAAGCAGAAGCGGACGGTGTGTTGGTGGTGAACAAGCCGCAATCGCTACGTGATGCGAATGAAAAACTGTTTACCGCTTGGTTTCCACAATGCTGTTCGCCTACGCTGGTAACATCTCAAATGCAGCGTATTAAAGACTTTTTGATTGAGCATGAAGACGTGATTGTTAAACCGTTAGACGGCATGGGCGGTGCGTCTATTTTTCGCTTGAAAAAAGCGGATCATAATTTGGGTGTGGTGTTAGAAACAATGACCAATCACGGTAAAGAATTAACCATGGTTCAGCGTTACTTGCCGGAGATTAAACAGGGTGATAAACGCATCCTTATTATTAATGGCAAACCTGTACCTTACGGTTTGGCGCGCATTCCGGCAAAGGGGGAAACGCGTGGGAACTTGGCGGCCGGTGGTACGGGTGAAGGGCGTGAATTAACCGATAGGGATTATTGGTTGTGTGAGCAGATCGGCCCAACCTTGGTAGAAAAGGGATTAATGTTTGTTGGCTTGGATGTGATTGGTGATTACGTGACGGAAATTAATGTGACGAGCCCAACGTGTATTCAGGAGCTAGATAATTTGTATGGCTTGAATATCAGTGGATTATTGATGGATAGCATTGAGGAAAAATTAGCATAGCAGTGTCTTCTTCAGCCGTATCTTCAGCAGATAAATTAGGTCTGACATTATTTATGGCGGGCATCGTACATGCCTTGGTGATTTTAGGGGTCAGTTTTGATGTTGACGTACCCCGCTCTATAACTAGGGCGCTGGAAATTGTATTGGTTACAACGCCCGACAAAGCACGCCCCGATAAAGCCGATTTTCTTGCTCAAGAAGACCAAGTTGGTAGTGGTGAAGCAGAAAAAAAAGCGATCAACCAGCAGCAAGCGGCGCCTCAGCCGATGAAAAAAGCGGTGCTGACAGAATCAAATAAGACTCAAAAAGCTCAGGCGCAAGCTCAAAAAGTATTGCTACAAGCAGATGCAGAGGTGGCCATTGATGCGAGTAATAAGAAAGTACCAAAAGAAAGTAAAGTGCTTACGACAGCCGATTTGCTGAGACAAAGCGAAGAAATTGCACGTTTACAGGCTGAATTGAATGAGGCCATTACAAGCTATTCGAGGCGACCGCGAAAATTACACATTAATTCGATTAATGCGCATAAGTATAAAGCAGCAAGTTACGAAGCCGCGTGGCAACGAAAAATTGAACGCGTCGGTAATTTGAATTACCCAAGTGACGTCAGGCGTAAGCGATTATCTGGGGTGCTGGTGATGAGCGTAGAGCTGTATGCCGACGGTAATTTAAAGAAAATAATTATTAACCGTCGTTCAGGCCATAAAATTATTGATGACGCTGCGATCAATATTGTTAAACTGGCAGCACCTTTCGCGCCATTGCCAATAGACCTTCAAAAAGAAGTGGATATTTTGGTGATTACTCGAACATGGCAATTTTTAAACG
>JBDOOJ010000006.1:0-2282 GCA_039830885.1 Cycloclasticus sp. | reverse complement strand
GATGTCCCGATCAACTTGTGAAAGCTCGACATCTTCGATATCAATCATTAAAGGCCCAAGAGGCATAGGCGATTTCATTTTTATAGTCTATCCTTGTTATTAAGCTTTCAACCCAGCATAAAACTTTTGGAGATACATTATGCGTTTAGTCGTTTTACTGTGTGGTTTTTTATTATTTACATCAAGCGTATTTGCTGAAGAAGGCGATGAAACAGAAGAAGCTGTTCCAGACATTATTTATTTACCCCTCACTCCGCAATTTACCGTTAATTTATTGGGTAATAAGCATTATTTACGTACATCCATCGAATTACAACTGGCCAATGCCGATATTAAAGAGGCTATTACCGCTAACGACCCCGCTATACGCCACGCGCTGATTGTATTATTAAGCAATAATTATATTGAAAATATTACAAGCATTGAGGGCAGAATGGAACTGCAAGACAAAGCCGCTGACGTTTTGAACGAAACATTAAAGAAATATGCAAAGATGGAAGGCGTTGATAAAGTATTATTCACCGACTTCGTATCTCAATAATATATTCCCAGATAAACCTTACTTATTCGTTAATTGAAACCAGCGTACCAACCGGTATTCGCTCGAAAAGATCAATCACATCTGCATTTAGCATTCTGATACAACCGTGCGATGACGGCTGTGCTGACATCAGGCTGTCTGGCGCACCATGTATATAAATATAACGCCGCATGGTGTCCACATTACCTAAGCGATTCTTACCGACTTCAAGCCCAGACAACCATAAAATTCGCGTTAAAATCCAATCTCTATCGGGTGATTCATCCATTAATGCTGGCTCGAATATTTCACCGCTAAACCGCCTACCAACAAACACACTGTTTATTGCTGTATTTTCACCAATTTTTGCACGGACAATGTGCTGGCCACGCGGTGTACACTCACTGCCAAACTGTTCGCCCACGCCATTCTTTGCGGTACAAACTGTATACGATTTAACTAACTCATCACCCCGATACAACATCAACGCTTGCTGCTTGATATTAATCGTTATTGTGGCTAAGTTGTTTGTCATTTATTTTACAAACAACGCAATGGATTCAACGTGTGAGGTATGCGGGAACATATCCATCACGCCCGCCCGTTTCATTGTATAACCCAGTTCATTTACCAAAATGGCCGCATCACGCGCCAAGGTTGATGGGTTACATGAAATGTATAACACCTGTTCCGCGCCCCATGTCGGCAAGTAATGCAGAATTTCTTTTGCCCCCAAGCGCGGTGGATCAATCAACACTTTATTGTATTTTTGTTTTGCCCAAGGCTCATCCGCCACGTCTTCCATCAAGTTAGCGGTATAAAAACTTGCATTGTTTATGCCGTTTTTGTCGGCATTTTCTTTCGCCCGTTTAATTAAATCATCACTGCCTTCAACGCCCGTTACATGACCCGCCACTTTGGCCATGGGTAAGGTGAAATTACCTAAGCCACAGAATAAATCGAGCACATTGTCGTTTTCATTTAAATCTAGCGTCTGCAATGCCCGATTAATCATTTTCCGATTGATTTCAACATTCACTTGCACAAAATCACTGGGGCCAAAATACAAAGTCACATCATTTGGTAAGGCATAACTGAGCGCGGGCTTTTCGCCGCTTAAAGGGGCGATGGTATCGGGGCCTTTTGACTGCGTGTAAATATCAACCTCTGCAGACAATTCAAACGCACTCAATATAGCGATATCGTCATCGCTTAAGGGTTCTAATATTCTAAAAACCAACGCCGTTCGATTGTCACAAATGGATACTTCAATTTGTGGTATTTTATCTTTTATCGATAGGCCGCCAATCAAAGCAGAAAGATCCATCAATCGTTCACCAACCGATGGATGAAGGACTTTACAGGACTCTATCTCAGCCAAAAAAGAACTGGCCTTTTCTCTGAAGCCAACCAACACGCGACCTTTTTTAATCACGTCCTTAACACCTAAACGTGCTCGATGGCGGTAACCCCAAAAAGGCCCGGTTAACGCTGGCCAAAGTTCAAAGTTTTCAAGTTTTGCAATGCTTTTGAATTGGTCTATTAAAATGCTTTGCTTTGCCAGAATTTGCTTTTCAGGGTCAAGGTGCTGAAGACTACAACCGCCACAAATAGCATAGTGTTCACAGCCGGGTTCTACGCGATCAACCGACGCTTTTAAAACCTCCGTTACTCGCCCCTCGGCAAAGTCTTTTTTCTTTTTACTGTATTCAAACACCACCTCTTCACCCGGCAATGCGCCCGCAATGAACACCGCTTTTTC
>JBDOOJ010000022.1:0-86915 GCA_039830885.1 Cycloclasticus sp. | reverse complement strand
TCTGCTGCACTATCTGTAGGCTCGCGCCCCCCAGGCGTTACCTGGCACTTTGCCCTATGAAGCCCGGACTTTCCTCCCTGCTTGCGCAGAGCGACTGCCTGGCCAACTCCGAGTGCAGTGTACAAAGATACAGCCTCGCGGGCAATTTATATCCATCAATCTGCGCTATTTAATTCCAATGCCGCGGTATACAGCAGTTTTTTAGATTGTCCGGTGAGTTGCACCGCCAATTTAACCGCTGTTTTCACTGAACACTCGCTCATCAGTGTTTCTAATACAGCGATATTTTCCGCTGATAAGCCGTCGTCTTTGTGCTGTTTTTTGTCGAAGCCTTCTATTAACACAACAAATTCGCCTCGTTGCATATTACTGTCAGACATCACAAGCTCATGCACCTCTTTCACTGTACCGGTGACGATGGTTTCGTAGGTTTTTGTCAGCTCTCTTGCTATCGACATCCGATGTGTTGGCGCATACACGGCAAGCACATCCCCCATACATTTAACGATGCGGTGACTGGATTCATAAAAAATCAGCGTCCCCTGCCTTTTTTGATAGTCTTCGAACACGGTTTGACGTGCGCCCGAGGTTCTGGGTAAAAAACCTTCAAAACTAAAGCGATCGGTGGCAATGCCTGATGCACTTAACGCGGCAATGATGGCGCAGGCGCCTGGAATGGGCATCACCTGCAAGCCTGCTTGTTTTGCTTGTTCTACGAGGGAGTAACCCGGGTCGTTAATGAGTGGTGTACCGGCATCCGATATCAACGCGATGGATTCTCCAGCCGCTAGCTTATCTAATAGAAACGCCGTTTTCCTGTCCTCGTTATGTTCGTGATAGGCCGTCATCGGGGTTTGAATGGAATGATGATTCAACAACACTTTACTGTTGCGCGTGTCTTCCGCGGCAATCAGAGAGACGCTGCCTAATACCTCTAAACCACGCAAACTAATATCAGATAAGTTACCAATGGGTGTGGCTACTATATAAAGTATGCCATTAGTGTTTGACATCGTTGTCCTCGAAAAAGATACTAAACACTTGTGCTGTCATTTTTAAATTCTGTCGTTTAAATTAATCGTTTATGAATCATTACAACAATCGTTCCAGTGCCTTTTTTAAGCTCATTCTGCTAGCCGTAATGGCGCTGACCTTAGCCAGTTGCGCTGGCAATCAGGTAGTTGAAACTCAGCAGGGGAGTCAGTCTAACTCATTGCTACAACAAGCCCAAGCCGCATCCGCTCAACAACAATTTTATACCGCTGCTGAACTTTACACACAATTGGCCAACGCCAGCCAGCCACCGCTGCAACATCAACATTTAATTTCTGCTGTTGATAACTACCTAAAAGCCGGTGGCTTAACTAACGCCAATGAGTTGATTAACTCTTTGCTTAACCGTATTGAAGCGCTGACTGCACATAATAAATTACAACTTGCTCACGCCTTGCTTGAACAGGGTAAGGCAGACGATGCAAACTACCTACTCATGAGCCTTGACGAAAGTCAATTAAGCCATCATCAACGCATCGACTTACACACACTCAGCAGTTCGGCTTTTTTCCAAGCCGGCAATTTAATAGAGAGCGCTCGCGAACGAATTTTACTGAACACATTACTGGTTCAACCGGATGAAAAACTAAACAACCAAACAAAGATATTAGACACCCTGTCTTTACTGTCGCAACAGGCATTGGACTTTTTGCGCCCCACCGCAGACGACAATATGGCGGGCTGGATTGACCTTGCTACCATTTTAAAAAAACAGGCGGTTTTTGACCCACGCAGTCCCGTTATGACAGATTGGAAACGACAGCACCCATCTCACACAGCAAATGATAAGTTTTTTGCAACCATTGCAAATCAATCCCGCATAGGTTTTAACGCACCGAACAAGGTTGGTGTGTTCTTGCCAACTAAAGGTAACTTTTCGCAAGCGGCCAATAGCATCAAAAAAGGTATCACGGCGTCTTCTTATGCCATGGCTAGCCGGTGGCCAATTAATGTTAAATTTTACGACACCTCATCCACACCAATAGAAACGTTATATGAGCAAGCCATTAACGATGGCGTAAACGTTATTATCGGGCCTTTAGATAAGGCAAATACGGCCAGAATAGCGACCATTAATAACTTATCTATTCCGGTGATTGCCTTGAATAAAAATGGCAATCATCACAGCGATAATTTTTACGAGTTTTCTTTATCGCCTGAAGAAGATGTAACTCAAGTGCTCAGCCTTGCTTGGCTAAAAGGTCATGAAAAAGCACTCATTCTCACGCCACAGTCACGTTCTGGCGAGCGATTAGCAAGGCACTTTTCAACAATTTGGCAACAGCTGGGCGGAGAGATTTTAGGTGTGCAAACCTACGCACTTAAACAAGCTGATTATTCCATCCCCATTAAAGATTTACTGCAATTAGACGACAGTATTAGCCGATTTACACAATTGCGCCAGCGGCTAAACTTAAGCATTAAATTTGAAGAAAGACGCCGCCACGACGCTGACTTTATCTTCTTACTTGCAGCGCCACGTGAAGGTCGATTAATCAAACCACAGTTACGTTTTCATCGCGCAGCCAAGGTGCCGGTTTATAGCACATCAAAAATTTACCAAGGCGAATTAAACACCGTGGCCAACCGTGACCTAGATAGTGTTTTTTTCTGTGACATGCCGTGGCTTATCGAACCTGAAAATAACGCCGATGCAGGCCTCAATAGCGCGTCGGAACTTTGGCCGAACGCCCGTGGCATACACCGTCGTTTAATGGCGTTTGGCTACGATGCTCATCAACTCATCCCACATTTAAACCGCTTGAAGTCTAGCGACTTTGCTCGCCTTCGAGGTAAAACAGGTATTCTTTCCATTAATCAAAATGGGTTAGTTAGCCGGCAGCTCAGTTGCGGCCAGTTCAAACGTGGCACTATCGCTTCATTGGGCTTAGCGCCACACTTAGAACGCGCACTCAACCTGCTGCCTACCCTTTCAACAGAACAACCTGTGAACGAAAATACCTCACCGCTTTAGATGGGATCAACAAACACGCTTGGGCAACAAGGCGAGGATTTAGCGCTCGCTTTTCTACAAAAAAATGGCTTAACGCTTATACAGCGAAATTACCGCAGTCGTTATGGCGAAATTGATCTCGTCATGCAAGATAAGCAACACGTTGTTTTTGTAGAAGTCCGGTTTCGCTCATCAAACAGTTTTGGTGGTGCGTTGCTTTCAGTTGACCGCCGAAAGCAATCTAAACTTATAAAATGCGCCCAACAATATATGGCAAACGAGTCGAGCCGATTGGGTTTTCGATTTGATGTTATCGCTATTTCACCTACCGTCAGCCAGCATGATATACAATGGATAACCAACGCATTTGATGAGTTCTAACATGAGTATAAAAGAAAGAATCTATCAACATTTCACCGATAGTATTCAAACCAAACACGACGCAATAGAGGTATTAGCTGAACCAATTGAATTAGCCGCACAAACCATTGTTCAAAGTTTACTCAACAACGGCAAAGTGTTGACCTGTGGTAACGGGGGTTCGGCGGGCGATGCGCAACACTTTTCGTCTGAAATGCTTAATCGTTATGAACGTGAGCGTCCAAGCTTGCCTGCCATTGCACTCAGCACCGACACATCAACCATTACGTCAATCGCTAATGATTATTCATACAATGAAATTTTTTCAAAGCAAATACGCGCCCTAGGGCAAGCCGGCGATATTTTATTGGCTTATACCACCAGTGGAAACTCTGGCAATGTATTGGAAGCTATCAAGGCCGCTCACGATAGAGAAATGACCATTATTATTGTAACTGGCAAAGATGGTGGGAAAATTGCTTCTCAATCCCTGCTTGTCGAGGGTGATATCGAACTAAGAGTACCCTCAAATTCAACCGCTCGCATTCAAGAAGTACACCTTGTCATCACTCACTGTTTGTGTGATCTCATTGATTTTCAATTATTCGGATAATTTGTTATGACACTGAAAAAAACGACACTCTTTTCATCCTTACTCATCGTCAGCTTGTTATCTGGTTGCGCTGCCGTGGCCGTAGGAACAGCTGCTACAACTGGCGTTGCCATTGCGCACGACAGGCGCAGTACTGGCACGGTTATAGATGATCAAACCATTGAACTAAAAGCCATCAGAGTATTGTACGGCGTTGATAGCATCCGAAACAACACTCACGTTAACGCCACCTGTTATAACGGCGTATTGCTACTGACAGGAGAAGCTCCAACAGACAATCTTCTTAACGACATTACTAACCGGCTCCGGAAGATACCAAAGGTTCGAAAAGTCCATAATGAGATTGCCCTAGCGGCCCCAAGTTCTCTCATTTCGCGCAGTAGCGATAGTTTGATTACCAGCAAAGCTAAAGTGGCTTTATTTAGCTTGAATAAAATTCAAGGCTTCGACCCAACGCGTGTAAAGATTATTTCAGAAAATGGCGTGGTGTATTTATTGGGCTTATTAAAACAACATGAAGTTACGCCCGTGATTGAAACGATTAGACGCGTCGGCGGTGTGCAACGCGTGGTTAAACTATTTGAAATTATCGGGTAATACGAAGCAATAGCGGGCGAAGAACGTATCCGTTTTTTTAGACAACAGTTAGTCGTCTAAATCCACACGCATTGATAAATCGACGGCCTGTACGTTTTTAGTTAACGCGCCTACAGAAATAAAATCGACCCCTGTTTTAGCGATATCACGTATCGTCGACAAACTGACATTGCCGGATGCTTCCAGTTTAGCAGCGCCCTTATTCAATTCAACGGCCTGTTCTAGTTGTTCTAATGTAAAATTATCAAGTAGCAAAATATCAGCATTTGCATCCAGCGCTTGCTTTACTTCATCAATACTTTCAACCTCAACTTCAACCGCAACGCCCTTGCTTGCTACGCGCGCTGAAGCAACCGCATTAGCAATAGAACCCGCCGCCATAATATGATTTTCTTTAATTAGAATACCATCATACAAACCCACTCGGTGATTCGACGCACCGCCACACCGAACCGCGTACTTCTGCGCCAAGCGTAATCCTGGAATGGTTTTTCGCGTGTCCAACACGACCGTACCTGTACCTTCTACCGCTTTTGCAAATTGATTAGCTAAAGATGCCGTAGCCGACAACGTCTGCAATATATTTAACGCTGCGCGCTCACCGGTTAATAGAGCACGAGCTGGGCCTGACAAGTGACACAACACATCACCTGCAAACGCTTGCTCACCTTCTTCAACTTGCCAATTTATTACAACAGCTGCATCAATTTTCTCAAAAATTGCAGACACCCAAGCTTGGCCACACACAAGCGTTGCCTCACGCGTAATAACCGTTGCATTGGCCATCTTGCCTTCGGGAATAACCAGTGCGGTTAAGTCACCGGTTCCCACGTCTTCAGCAAGAAATCGCTCTGCCTCATCGCTAATTATTTTTTTATCTACCATTGAAATTTAACTGCCTTAAAAACAAAAAACCTCCATGTTGGAGGCTGTTTATTATCACACAGTTTAGAAACGATAAGAACGTTATGCCATACTTGGCTCCGCATCTGTTGGCATTATTAATTTTTTCATTCCCAATAAGACACGCTCAACTAGCGGTGTTTTTTCTTGACCCACTAAACTAACTTGTTTTTGTCGTAACTCATTTGCGAAATCGGCCAGGCTAATATCCATTGCCTTCGCTCCGCGATCATTCACAAACAAACATTGCATTGTCACTGCGCTTTTCCACGATAGTTTGGCACGTAACATGGCGCCTTCGGCGCTTTTATATTCTATCCAATCACCCACTTGCATTTTATTAGCACGCTTAGTGTATTTGTCATCTGGCATTTGAGATAACTCTGTTTCTAATTCTTGCAATAAATCATCTTCCAGACTCACCGCACATATTTCATCACCAAACTCTATAAGCACAACCTCTTGCGCTACCGGAATGTCATCTTTCTCGCCTGTCGCCACGGCAAGCAACCGCCTATGCCAAGCCTCTAATTCTTTAAAGAAAGGCGCTGACTCATGAAAATCATATGAAATATTCTCTAGGCCAACCTTCATATCTTTTAATAACCGAGGTAAATGGTCGATTATTTCACTCTTCGCGTCAGCATCACTAAAATCGGTCACGCTGGTTACTAAACGCTCAATGACATCAATACATTGCTGCGTTTCTTCCGGTTCTTTTTCACGTCTCAATAGCGCTAATACAAGAACATCATTCCATGCATCATCCAAAAATAATGTAACAAATTCCGGTATCGACTTTCCCTTTAACCGCAGTGCAATTTCATACGCCGCCTGCCGCTTTGTTAGTTCAAGCTGCTCGGTACTTTTCGTCACTTTACGAGCGCGATCTTCAATGACGTCAATCTGACGTTGTTGTTGCTCCATGAAAATATCGAACTCTTCGAACAGTTCTGCAAAAATCTCAATATCATTGTCAAAATCCATCAAAACACGCGCTACAAGCTCTTCCATTTTCTCAAAGACAGCGCTTTTTATTTGACGATTCTTTTCGCTGACACCTAATCCGGCCTGTGACAGCACGTTCAAAAACTGCCGTGCTGGATGGCTTTTCTTTGCGAAAAACTCTTTATCCATCATCGCGACTTTTAAAATTGGGATTTGTAACTGAGCAATCATCGCTCTTACAACATCAGGCAAATGTCTGTCTTGCAAAATAACGTCAAAAAACATCGCCACCACATCAATCAACGTGTCATCTTGTTCCGCATAGGGTTGGCGTTGGCCATCCACTTGAATAGAAGACCCTATTTGCAAACGAACACTGTCGTTCGGGTCAATGCCTTCCTCACCGCCTTTTTTTTGTAAGTCGGTCAAGGCATCAATTAATTCAGTCGTTGGTAACAACTTGCCCGATACAATCAAACCATCAGACACAACTTTATCGCCACCTTTTATGCGAAACGCTTGCGCCATTTCAACTAATGAACTGTACAACGCCGGTTCAATTTCTGCCACCGGCAGCATAGGCGCAGCAACTGGTTGCTCCGTAGGTATTGACTTACTTTTTCCAGCCGGTTGTTCTGGCACAACCCGAGCGACTTTTTCATTTACAAAAGACTGGACTTGTTTCTTAGCAACGGAGTTACTTCTTTTTATTTTTGGTTTAGGTAATGTTGACAATACATTAGCCTGAATAAATAGTTCGTTTATCTCCTCAAGAACATCACCCAGATCAGTTAATACCGCGCTTGAAAATGACCGACATAAAATTTTATGCGCTTCTTTCGAAAACGACTCCCCTTTAATTAATTCAACGTACGTGTTCACCAAAACGTATGGACCAAATGGGTTTTTTGTTCCTTTCAATTCTTTCGTGTTTGAAACAAACTCCACTCGGCGTTGCAGGGCATACAAGATGTCGGTCAAACGGCTTTCACACGTTGAAATATAATCATCCAGCAACAATTGATTCTCAATTTCATCTGTCGCCAATAACTGTAGACCTGACCAATCATCCGTTTCTTTAGAGGTAACAAACGCCTTACCAATATGCCGATCTAAGTTACCTGAGAAACTTGATAAGTTCTTAATGACGCTATCAATATATAAAGACGATAGATACTGAGATGCTTTTTTTAAAACCTCAATATCGGCTGTTAACGAATCCATGCCTTCAACATCCGCTGCATCATACATTTGCTGCTGTATTTGTTCCAAGTGCAACGCTACCGCTTTTTGCAAATAGCCTTTTAGCAATTGAGCAGATGAGTTAATAATATTTTTTTTATCAACTGACTTTGTCATGTTATTACCTGCTTGCCTAATGGGGACAACCGTCGACTGTGCGTTTTTCATCGTTATACGTACCGTTTATGTGCTTTGATGTATAGAGTATAGTCAGCTCATGAAAAAAGTTGTGCGCTAGTGCACATATTGAAACACTGCTAAATACTCTTATGAATCGACTCCTACAAAACATCCAAAACGGCTTGCTAAATGACGTTAGATTCATTGAATCACCCAATAAAAACGCCCGCCCAAAACCTAATAATATTCGACTAATTATTGTGCATGGCATTAGCCTACCCCCTGATGAGTTTGGCGGTTGTTGGATTGATGATTTTTTTTTGAATCGATTAGACCCCAACGCTCATCGTTATTTTGAAGAGATTTATCAATTGAAGGTGTCTTCTCATTTATTAATTCGACGCGACGGCTGCATCACTCAATACGTACCGTTCGAACAGCGCGCTTGGCACGCGGGTCTTTCGTGCTATGAAGACGAAGATAACTGTAACGATTTTTCTATTGGCATTGAATTAGAAGGCGCCGACCATATCCCGTATACCAGCGAACAATACACGGCGCTATCTGATTGTTGCCAGCAATTAATTCAGCACTACCCGCTATTGTCAGAAGACACCGTTGTCGGGCATAGTGATGTAGCGCCGGGTAGAAAAACAGACCCCGGTGGCAGTTTTGATTGGGAACGGTTTAGGCAGTTACTCAGTTGTCGTTAACTTTTTACCCCAAAAGGCATCCATCAACATCATCACCACGCCAATTGAAATGGCCGAATCGGCAACATTAAACACAGGCCAATGATGCGACTGGTAGTACACGTCGATAAAATCAATCACGTAACCATAGGATATTCGATCATACAAATTCCCAATTGCGCCGCCAAGAATTAACGATAACGTCACCGCCATCCAGCGTTCAGAAGTTTTTAATCGCGCCAACCAAACCGTCAACACAATGGTTGCAACCAAGGCAATCACAACAAAAAACCAACGTTGCCAGCCGCCTTCTGAACTTAGAAAGCTAAAGGCAGCGCCTTTATTGTGTACATACGTTAGGTTAAAGGACGGAAATAATGGTAGCGACTCGTACAAATTAAAATTAGCCACCACCCAAAGTTTACTCGCTTGATCCAACACAATCACCAACAAGGATAATACGAGCCATTTCAGCATAAGCATTGACCTAAGCGAACAGCCTTTTCTCACCGTCACCCTCTACATTTTCGACGCAACGCCCGCATAATTCCGGGTGCTCTTCTGATTGGGCTACATCATCTCGGTGATGCCAACAACGCACACATTTACCGTGCTCACTGGCTGACACCTCAACAAACAGTTGCTCATTATCCGTCGCGCTGGCTTTATCTGTTTTGTCTGATAGCGGCTTTACCTGCGCATAGGAAGTGATCAGCACAAAACGCAATTCATCATCCAGCTTAGACAACACCTCATATAAATCACTGCCGCAATACAAGGTGACTTCTGCATCGAGGCCTGACCTAATCAAGCCTTCCGCCCTGACACGTTCTAACTCCTTGCTCACATGCAAACGGGTGTCGATAATCGGTTGCCAAAATTCAGATTCGTTATTCTTCGTGTTCGTTGCTTCAGGAAAACCCTCATAAGCAGTCGCTAAAAACACCGACTCTTCACGTTCACCCGGTAATGTCAACCAAATTTCTTCGGCTGTATAACTTAAAATAGGCGCAATCAAACGTACAAATGCGTCCGCAATATGGAACATCGCTGTTTGCGACGAACGCCTTGCTACGCTATTTGCCTGCATCGTGTATTGGCGATCTTTAATGACATCTAAGTAAAAACTGCCCATATCCACTGAGCAAAAATGGTGAATTTTTTGGTGCACTTGTAAAAATTGATATTGCTCGTAATGATTTAATACGTCTTTTTGAAGCTCGCGTGTTTTCTCAATCGCCCAACGATCTAACGGCAACATGTCGTCGTATGAAACGCAGTCTGTCGCGGGGTTAAAGTCGTTCAAATTAGACAACCAATAACGGGCTGTATTACGTAAACGACGGTATACATCAGAGGCGCGTTTTAAAATCTCATCGGATACCGTCATTTCGCCAGTGTAATCATTCGCTGACACCCAAAGGCGTAGCACATCGGCACCCAATGAATTGATCACTTTTTGAGGCGCAACAACGTTGCCGCGAGATTTAGACATCTTCATGCCTTTCGCATCCACGGCAAAACCGTGCGTTAAGACAGCGTCATACGGCGCACAACCGTTCATCGCCACAGATGTTAGCAGCGACGATTGGAACCAACCACGATGCTGATCTGATCCTTCAAGGTACATGCTGGCAGGGAACGGTAATTTTTCACGGCGCTCCAGTACACAAGCGTGGGTGACGCCTGAGTCAAACCAAACATCTAAAATATCATTGATTTTTGTGTAGTTCGCTGCGTCATCACCAATAAAATCTTCCGCGTCTAATTCGAACCAAGCTTCAATTCCACCTTGCTCAATTAACGTCGCTACTTTTTCAATCAGTTCAGCCGTGTCCGGATGAAGGTCACCCGTTTCTTTATGCACAAATAACGCAATCGGCACACCCCAGTTACGTTGACGAGAAATACACCAGTCAGGTCGACCTTCCACCATGCTGTTAATACGTGCTTCGCCCCATTCGGGAATCCACGACACGCGCTTAATTTCTTCCAACGCCTTGGCTCGCAAATTGTTTTTATCCATCGAGATAAACCACTGTGGCGTGGCCCTGAAGATAATGGGCGTTTTATGACGCCAGCAATGCGGGTAGCTATGAAGCAAGGCTTCGTGGTGAACTA
Source organism: Cycloclasticus sp. (assembly GCA_039830885.1). GTDB lineage: Bacteria > Pseudomonadota > Gammaproteobacteria > Methylococcales > Cycloclasticaceae > Cycloclasticus. The sequence continues at coordinate 76,312 of JBDOOJ010000022.1, read as the reverse complement.
ATGCATCCTTTTCTTTCAGCACATCAATCACATCCGTGTTGGCGCTAAAGACATGTTTGCCTGCAAACAGCGGCGTGTTGGGCAAAAAGACCCCGTTATCGCCCACTGGGTTATCAACGGGCAGGTTATATTGCTGCCCGATAACGTAATCATCTTGTCCGTGACCGGGCGCTGTATGTACTGCCCCCGTGCCTGCTTCAGCCGTTACGTGGTGGCCAACAATAATCGGCACAACGCGGTCATAAAACGGATGGTGCAGCGTCATATGCTCTAAGTCTTTACCTTTGCAATACGCCATAACGCGATAGTCTTCAATGCCGTAACGTAGCATGCAGTCTTTCAACAGCTTTTCTGACACAACCAGACGTTCATCGCCACTTTGCACCAACACGTAATCAAACTCTGGGTTTAACGATACGCCTTGGTTAGCTGGCAGTGTCCACGGCGTTGTGGTCCAAATGACCAACGAAATAGGGCCGTGCCCAGGTGAACCATCGCTGCTATGAAAGTGTTGCACGAACGTCGTTTCATCTTTTACGGTAAAACGCACATCAATCGCCGGTGAACGCTTATCTTCGTATTCAACTTCAGCTTCCGCCAACGCCGAACCGCAATCTGTACACCAATGCACAGGCTTCGAACCTTTGTGCAAATGACCTTTTTCAATAATGCGACCCAAGGAGCGAACAACATCCGCTTCAAATTGAAAGTCCATACTCAAATAGGGGCGATCCCAATCGCCGAAGACACCCAAACGAACAAACTCTTCTTTTTGCATCGCCACTTGTTTTGTCGCGTATGTTCTACACGCCTTACGAAACTCAGACGCCGATACTTTAACACCCGCTTTACCGATTTTTTTCTCAACCATCAATTCGATAGGCAAGCCATGGCAGTCCCAACCCGGCACATACGGTGAATCAAAACCCTGCAAGGTTTTGCTCTTGATAATCATGTCTTTTAAAACTTTATTGACCGCATGGCCGATATGAATAGGGCCATTGGCGTATGGAGGACCATCGTGCAAAACAAATTGAGGCCTACCGGCAAACTTATCACGAATTTTTTGATATAACCCCATATCCTGCCAGCGCTTAAGCGTAATAGGTTCGCGGTTAGCCAAGTTTCCTTTCATTGGAAAAGGCGTGCTGGGGAGGTTCAGTGTGGTTTTGTAATCCATGAGTCTCGGATGTTTATGTTTCGTTAAAGTATATTTTAGCTTGTTCTGAGTCTAAGGCGATTTGCTGTTTTAGCTGCTCTAATCCGTCAAATTTTTTCTCTTGCCGCAGTTTTTTATAAAAACTAACCTTGACACGTTGACCGTATAAATCACCGGTAAAATCAAACAGATGCGCTTCTAATAACACCGCGCTGGTTTCTTCAATGGAGGGGCGTGTTCCAACGTTTGCCACACCCTCATACACCAAGCCAGATTCGAGCGTTATTGTAACGGCAAACACGCCGTTTAGCGGGCTTTTTCTATTTTTCACACGAATATTAGCGGTGGGGAAACCTAATTCGCGTCCACGTTTATGTCCGTGCATCACCCGACCAGACAAGCAAAATTGTCGACCTAAATATATCGCCGCTTTGTTTAATTGGCCGTTTGCTAATGCGTCGCGAAGCAAGGTGCTACTAACACGCTCCTTATCGATCAAAAGTGAGTTTGAACGTTGCACAGTAAAACCATGCGCTTCACCCGCTTTTAGCAAGTAGTCAAAATCACCTTGGCGATTTTTTCCAAAGCAAAAATCATCGCCTACAATCAAGTGTTTCACCTTAAGTTGCTGATACAGCATCTCGACAAATTGTTGCGCCGACATATTGGCCAGCGAATGATTAAAACGAATCAAATACAACTCGTCCACACCCGCTTGTTCAAGTTGCTCAATTTTATCGCGTGCCGTCGAAATTCTTGCGGGTGCATCAGCGCCCCTAAAGTACTCTATTGGCTGCGGTTCGAAGCACATAACAATGGCCGGTAAATCGAATTCTTTAGCTTGTTTAATCAGCGCATTCAACACCATTTGATGACCGGCATGCACCCCATCAAAGTTACCGATGGTTAACACGCAATCTTTAAAGCTGCCTTGAACGTCAGATAAATGCCTGATTAATTTCATTGATAGTTAATTTTTTAAAAACAATTGATGCGGACGAACACCAACAACAAGAAGGCTGATGACATACAGAATAAACACCGCAAGAATTTCTAAACCCAGGTTAATTGCTCGATCAAACGCGCTCCATTCATACCACTGAAGCGAGGTGAAATCATTAAAGTAAATCAACCCAACAACAAGGTTGGCAATAATCACTTTCAGGCCAAAAGCCGCCCAACCTGGCTGCGGCACAAAGACGCCCTGCTTAAGCAACATTCTAAATAACAGCCCGGCGTTTATAACCGCCGCTAATGACGTGGCCAACGCCAAGCCAGCGTGCTGAAAAAAGAACACCAACGACACACTCATCACCATATTAGCAACCACCGCAATCACGCCTATCCTCACTGGCGTTTTCATATCCTGCCGTGAGGTAAACCCTGGCACCAACACTTTCACTAAGATGAATGCCGGCAAGCCAATCGCATACGCCATCAAACTCAAAGACGCCATGTCCACATCATGGACAGTAAAAGCATCGTATTGAAATAGCGTCGCTAACATCGGTTGCGCTAGAAAAAATAACCCCGCTGCTGCCGGTAAAGCCAGCAATACCACCAATCGTAAGCCCGAGTCCAAACTCGCTGAAAATTCTTCTGGTTTATTCGCCGCATGGCTTTTTGATAATTTAGGCAGCACTACCGTGGCCAATGCAATACCAAATATACCCAGCGGTAACTCCACTAAACGATCTGAAAAATATAGCCACGACACGCTGCCCGTCACCAAAAACGAGGCCAATAAGGTATCCACCAATAAATTTATTTGTGTCACCGATACGCCAAACAGTGCGGGCAACATCAGATTCATAATTTTCTTTACACCCGCATGATTGCGGTCAAACTGAAGTTTAGGCATTAAACCAAGTTTATTTAAATACGGGAATTGAAACGCTAGTTGGACAATACCTGCCAACAATACACCCCACGCAAGTGCCATAATTGGTTCATCCAACATCGGCGACAGCCAAAAGATAGCGGCTAAAAAAGAGAGGTTTAAAAATACCGGTGTTATCGCTGGAATCGCAAACTTACCGTAGGTATTCAACACCCCACCGGCCATTGCGGTTAAAGAAATAAAGAACAAATAAGGAAACGTTAAGCGGAGCATATCTACCGCCAAGTCATGCCTTGAATCACCTCCATCAAAACCCGGTGCAAACATATAAATTAAAATGGGCGCCGCAACAACACCGATGAGCGTGATAAAAAACAACACCGTCGCTAATGTACCCGCGGTCTTTTCAATCAACTCTTTTAATGCCTCGGTGCTTTGATTTTCCTTATACTCCGATAACACCGGCACAAAGGCTTGCGAGAAAGCGCCCTCAGCAAACAAGCGGCGCATAAAATTAGGAATTTTGAAGGCAACAAAAAACGCATCGGTGCCCTCGCCCGCACCAAAGAAGCGCGCAATAACAATGTCTCGAATAAACCCCAAGACACGCGAAATCATCGTCATGCTACCCACAATAGCCGTCGATTTTATTAGCGATTTATTCAGTGTCTTTACCCCTGCGCATTAAATAATTTTGTACCCAAAGGGCTTTTGTTTGATTGAAACCGATGCGAAAATGCACCCACGTATGCGCTCATTATAAAGCGATGCTGAAATCAGCACAGCAAAGAATTCCCTTTTCAAGGCCCATTATGGGATTTACAGGCACTTCAAGCTTGACAAAGCACGAATATTTCATCAAAATGCGCAATCTTTTTTACATCACTAGAGGATTTACCTTGGCTAACAGTGCACAAGCGTTAAAACGCGCCAAACAAGCAGAAAAAAACCGTCAATTAAACATGGCTGCACGTACTCGTTTACGTACAAAAATTAAACGCGTTGTGTATAGCGCTGACGATGGCAATGCTGAAGCGACTGAAACTGCGTATAAAGAAGCTGTTCCTTATATTGACAGTGCCGTTACTAAAGGTCTTATCCATAGAAACAAAGCAGCGCGCTTAAAAAGCCGTTTAAATGCTCGCATTGTTAAATTAAAGCAAGCTTAGTTTTTAAAAGAATACGAAAAAGCCGACCAATAGGTCGGCTTTTTATTGCCTGGAATATACAGTTTTAAACCAATACCAGGTTATCGCAATGAATGACCTCTGTTTCATTAACAAAGCCAATCAACGTTTCAATATTAGCACTGTTTTGCTGTTTTATTTTATCAATATCACCCGAGCTGTAATTTACCAAGCCACGCGCAACCTCTTTACCGTCTTCAGTGACACAAGCCACCAACTCGCCCCGTTCAAAACAACCGGTTACCGCTACCACTCCAATCGGCAACAAGCTCACGCCCGGCCGCTTAAGCGCATCAACCGCACCCTTATCCAAAACAAGCTGGCCTTTAATATCTAAGTGAGCGGTCAGCCAACGCTTACGGGCTGACACAGGTGCTTCATCAGGTATTAATAACGTCCCTACGGTGACACCGTCAATCACATCCAAGATAATATTTTGCTTCAACCCAGGCGCAATGACCGTTGCCGTACCCGAACGTGATGCAATTCGCGCAGCCGTCAGCTTAGTTTGCATGCCACCACGACCTAATTCACCAGCACCTTCACCGGCCGCTGTATCAAGTGTCTTATCTGTTACGCTGGCTTGCGACAACAATTTTGCATCGGCATTTAACCTCGGGTCACAATCATAAAAGCCCTTTTGATCGGTTAAAATCACCAATACATCTGCACTCATTAAATTAGCAATGATGGCCGCTAATGTGTCGTTATCGCCAACGCGTAGTTCTTCGTTCGCCACCACGTCATTTTCATTAATAATGGGGACAACTGAAAGGTCCAACAATGTCTTTATGGTAGCTCGCGCATTTAAATACCGCGTTCTATCCGCTAAGTCGTCATGTGTCAGCAAGACTTGCGCTGTTTTAAACCCTTTTGCTTGAAAGCTTTCTTCATACGCCTGAATGAGGCCCATTTGGCCCACTGAAGCCGCGGCTTGTAGCTCTGGCAACGCATGCGGACGTGTCGTCCAACCTAAACGCACCATACCTTCAGCAACCGACCCAGATGAAACAACAATCACATCAATACCGCGTGATTTAAGCTCGCTAATTTGTTCAACCCAACCATTAATAGCGGTACGGTTTATACCCCTACCATCGTCCGTTAAGACAGCACTGCCAATCTTAATAACACAGCAACGTACTTTCTTTAAATCTGCTCTTGATTTCATGGTCGTAAATTTAACTAATCAATATCCTTAGGTTCTTCTTTTTCTTCAAGCTCTAATGTTTTTTGTTCGTCCAAGTAATCCATAATGGCATGAACCAACTTTTTTGTGCCCGTTTTTGTTATTGCGGACACATTAAACACAGGGCCTTCCCATTTCAATTCATCCACAATCATTTGACAGTAATTATCTATTTCATCGTCGGGTAGCAAATCTATTTTATTCAAGACTAACCAACGTGGTTTTTCGGCTAAGCCACCGCCCCATTTTTCTATTTCTAAAATCGCTGCCTTCGCTGCTGAAACAGGGTCAAGATCAGATTCATATGGCTCAACATCCACCACGTGAAGCAATAGATTATTTCTCGCTAAATGCCGCAGAAATAAATTTCCAAGCCCAGCACCTTCAGCAGCACCTTCAATAATACCGGGTATATCGGCAATCACAAAACTGCGTAATTCATCCGCCCGCACCACACCCAAACTTGGGTGCAAGGTTGTGAACGGGTAGTTAGCAACCTTAGGTGTAGCCGATGAAATTGAACGAATGAGGCTGGATTTCCCCGCATTTGGCAACCCAAGCGTACCAACATCTGCCAATACTTTTAATTCCAATCTTAAAACACGTTGCTCACCTTCTGAACCGGGCGAGAACTGCCGAGGCGCTCTATTCGTGCTACTTTTATACCGCGCGTTGCCTAGACCATGGAAGCCGCCTGATGCCACTAACAGTTTTTGCCCTTCTTCCGTTACATCACCAATTAACTCATCGGTACCATCGTCATACACAATAGTCCCTAATGGTACTGGCACAATTAAATCTTCGCCGCCACGACCTGTGCAATTAGCACTTTGCCCACGCTTACCGGGGTCGGCTCTTAATAAACGATTAAAACGCATATCAATCAGCGTGTTTAAGGCCTCTCTACCTTGTAAATACACACTACCACCATCACCACCGTCACCACCATTAGGGCCACCAAACGGGATATATTTTTCACGCCTAAAGCTCACGTGGCCACTGCCGCCATTGCCTGCTTCTGCTTTTACTGTGGCTTCATCTACAAATTTCATGCTTGTATTCCAATAACTTTTTTATGTGTTGCTTAAGCTGTTTATTTTAACGCAATAAAAAACCCTGCCAGAGCAGGGTTTTAAATTTCTGTACCTGCCGTCGTAACCGCAGCGCACTGTTTATCTATTAAACAGTCTCGATACGAATATATTTTCTACGTTTCGGGCCTTTGATTTCAAAAACAACCGTGCCTTCTTCTGTTGCAAATAACGTATGATCTTTACCCATCCCTACATTTTTACCTGCATGAAAACGTGTGCCTCGTTGGCGAACTAAAATATTACCCGCCAGAACACTTTGGCCGCCATAGCGTTTAACGCCAAGTCGTTTCGACTCCGAATCGCGACCGTTCTTAGTACTACCGCCTGCTTTCTTATGTGCCATGAATCTGTCCTTTAATGATTAAGCAGAAATACCAGTAATAAGCACTTCAGTATAATACTGACGGTGACCCATTTTCTTCATATGGTGTTTTCTACGTTTGAATTTAATGATATGAATTTTTTTAAGACGACCTTGAGCTCTTACTGTTGCTGTAACAGTTGCGCCATCAAGATTTGGTGTGCCAACTTTAAGACCAGCATCGCCATTTACCAATAGAACTGAATCGAACGTAACTTCGCCGCCTTCTTCTACGTCTAATTTTTCGATTTTAAGAAAATCACCCTCGGCGACTTTATATTGTTTACCGCCTGTTTGAATTACCGCGTACATTGTTTAGGAACTCCAGAATTTTGGGTGATTTAAAAAAGAGGCGAATTTTAGCCTTTAGTTTGCCATTGGTCAATGCCAAATAAACAAGGAAAAGCTTTTTTTATCCGTCCGAATCCTTGTTATTATACTCGCTTTACGATTACCTGAGTTTTTTCGTTTCATGAGCAGCAGCAAACTACCAGCAAATACACCTGAAATCGACTTCAGTGCCATTCAACTTTTGATGGCTTCGGCTATGTCACAAGTTGATAACGAGATTCTTAGAGAACTTAATTCTGACGTTGTACTTATCAATCAAATTGGTTTTCATATCGTCAACAGTGGTGGAAAACGCTTAAGACCTATGTTGGTGGCTTTATCTGCTAGCGCATTAAATTACGAAGGCAAAGACCACACCACATTAGCCGCGGTTATTGAGTTCATTCATACTGCCACGTTACTGCACGACGATGTGGTTGATGAATCAGATATGCGTCGCGGTGATGAAACGGCAAATGCTATTTGGGGCAATGCTGCCAGTGTTTTAGTTGGCGACTTTTTATATTCACGTTCATTCGAAATGATGGTGGGCATAAACAACATGCGCGTAATGGATATTTTATCTCACACCACTAACGCCATTGCTGAAGGCGAAGTCCTTCAATTACTGAATATTAACAACCCTGACACAAGCGAAGCTCAATACCTTGAAGTTATTCGTCGTAAAACGGCTAAGTTATTTGAAGCCGCCGCCCAATTAGGTGCTGTACTAGCAAATAAAGATGACGCGACTGAAAAAGCATTAGCAGCATACGGCTTGCATCTAGGCAATGCCTTCCAAATCATGGATGACATGCTCGACTACATAGCCAATGCGGATGAATTGGGCAAAAACCTTGGTGATGACCTAGCAGAGGGGAAACCTACGTTGCCCTTGATTCACGCAATGGCGCATGGAACAACGAAACAAGTCGCATTCATCAAAGAAACAATTAAAAACGGTAACCGCGATGCTTATTTAGACATTTTAAACATCATCAAATCAACTGGCTCATTGGACTACACCGCTCAATGTGCGGACCAAGAAGCACAAAAAGCAATTCAGTCATTGAAGAATATTCCCGACAGTCAATACAAAACTGCAATGGAAGAGCTGGCTTTATTTTCAATTCAACGCAATTACTAACGTAGCGATTGCGGCGGGCCGACTCGTCGATTAAAAACCAGTTGCACCGCACAATTTTTTTAAACTTTTGATATAATGCGCGTTTTTAAATACAACCAAATATAAGGCACCTTTTATGAGTGTAGAGCAACACGATCAATATCTAGCTGAATGGGAAAGTCGTCAAGAAGTTGCCGAAACTATGATTCCAATCATCGGAAAAATGTACCGTGCAAACGGCGTTGTTCTTAAGATATACGGCAGAACACTCATTAACGCATCACCTATCACACTTCTTAAGTTGCACCGTTATGTTCGTCAATTCGAAAAAACAGAACTATCCATTCACGATAGTTTTAAAGTACTTACGGCTCTACAAAACATGAAATTAGGCCCTGTTCGTATTGATTTAGGCCTTTTAGCAACACAATTTAATAATGATACTCGCGGACTTGGAATTGAAGGTTTCCTTGCTGAAAAACTGGGCGAAGGTATCCGCCAAGTTCAAGAACAATCTGATTCCGCACCAAGAGATGTTGTTCTTTATGGCTTTGGTCGTATTGGTCGGTTATTAGCTCGTTTACTGATTGAGCGAACTGGCTCAGGCAATAAAATGCGCCTTCGCGCTATTGTTGTTCGTAAAGGCGGTGACAATGACTTGCAAAAACGCGCCAGCTTACTTCGTCGAGATTCCGTGCATGGATCATTCAAAGGCACCATAAAAATTGACGCAGAAAACAACACCATTTTGGCTAACGGTAATTTAATCCAAGTTATTTACGCCAACCATCCCAAAGAAATTGATTACACTCAGTACGGTATTAATAATGCATTGATTGTTGATAACACCGGCATTCGTCGTGACGAAGCTGAGCTAAGTGAACACTTTTTAGCCAAGGGCGCTGCCAAAGTCTTGTTAACGGCCCCTGGAAAAGACGTTAAGAACATTGTATTCGGTGTTAATACTGACGACATTAAACCGGAAGATAAAATCATTTCTGCCGCTAGTTGTACAACTAACGCCATTACCCCAACATTAAAAGCAATTAATGATGAGTTTGGCATTATTAAAGGCCACGTTGAAACGGTTCACTCGTACACCAACGACCAAAACCTTATCGACAATTACCATAAAGGCGAACGTCGTGGACGCGCTGCTGCGTTGAATATGGTTATTACTGAAACAGGTGCTGCCAAGGCCGTGTCTAAAGCTCTGCCTGAGCTTGAAGGCAAACTGACCGGTAACGCCATTCGTGTTCCAACGCCGAATGTGTCAATGGCTATTTTGAACCTTAGTCTTGAAAAAGAAACAGACAAACGTACTTTAAATAGCTTCTTACGTGAAACCGCTCTTCACTCATCGATGCGTGAACAAATTGATTTCACCACATCAACTGAAATTGTTTCTACCGATATAGTGGGTGCTCGTAAAGCTTGCACGATTGATTCAAAAGCAACGATTGCTACGGGCGACTCTTGTGTTCTTTATCTTTGGTATGACAACGAATTTGGTTATAGCTGCCAAGTCATTCGTGTTATGCAAAAAATGACCGGTCTAGACTTTCCATCGTTACCAGCTAAAGACTAAGCTTTACTTTTAGAACAATAAAAAAGCCCGCATTAAGCGGGCTTTTTTAAATCTAGTATTTATTACTTATGTGGACGATTAGCAATTAAGTCTTCAACCACTGACGGATCAGCCAATGTAGACGTATCGCCTAATTCATCAATTCTATTTTCCGCAATCTTACGCAAAATACGACGCATGATTTTACCCGAACGAGTTTTAGGCAAGCCCGGCGCCCACTGGATGACATCCGGCGATGCAATAGGGCCAATTTCTTTACGTACGTGCTTCACCAATTCTTTACGTAATTCATCAGTCGCTTCCACACCGTCCATTAACGTAACGTAGGTGTAAATTCCTTGTCCTTTAATTTCATGTGGATAACCCACTACGGCTGCTTCGGCCACTGCCTCATGAAGCACTAACGCACTTTCAACTTCGGCAGTACCCATTCTATGACCCGATACGTTGATAACATCATCAACTCGACCTGTAATCCAATAATGACCATCCGCATCACGACGCGCACCGTCACCAGGGAAGTACATACCTGGGTAGTTTGCAAAATAGGTATCAATGAAACGTTTGTGGTTTTCATATAAGGTTCTTGCTATACCTGGCCATGGGCGCTTAATAACAAGAATACCTTCCGCAGGATTGCCTGTAACTTCTTTACCAGACGCATCCACTAAACCAAATTCAACACCAAAGAAAGGTTGCATCGCTGAACCAGGTTTTAAGTCTGTCGCACCCGGTAAAGGCGTCATCAAAATACCACCTGTTTCAGTCTGCCACCAAGTATCTACAATGGGGCAACGTCCACCACCAATCACATGGAAATACCATTCCCACGCTTCAGGGTTAATCGGCTCACCCACACTGCCTAAAATACGTAATGAACTACGGTCCGTTTTATGAACCATTTCATCGCCTTTAGCCATTAGTGCACGAAGCGCCGTTGGAGCTGTATAAAAAATATTAACTTGATGCTTATCAACTACTTGCCAAAAACGAGATGCATCTGGGTAGGTTGGAACGCCTTCAAACATTAACGTTTTAGCGCCGTTACACAACGGCCCGTAAACAATGTATGAATGACCTGTCACCCAACCAACATCGGCTGTACACCAGTACATATCACCTTCTTGATAATCAAAAACATACTTATGCGTCATGGCTGCTTGCAGTAAATAACCGCCGGTCGTATGCACCACGCCTTTTGGCTTACCCGTAGAGCCTGATGTATACAGAATAAACAATGGGTCCTCTGAATCCATTTCTTCAGGCGGGCAATGACGTGATGATTGTGAAACCACATCGTGATACCACACATCGCGGTTTTCATCCCACGCGATATCACCGCCGGTACGTTTAACCACTACCGTCGTATGCACAGTTGGACAACTTTCTAGTGCTTTATCTGCATTTGCTTTAAGCGGTGTGTTTCTACCGCCACGCACACTTTCATCTGCTGTAATCAAAACGCCGCACTCAGAATCATTAATGCGATCTTTAAGAGCATCTGCCGAGAAACCACCAAATACGATTGAGTGAACTGCACCGATTCGCGCACACGCTAACATCGCAACAGCCGCTTCCATAATCATCGGCATATAAAGACAAACTCTATCGCCTTTTTTTACACCACGGGTTTTTAAAGCGTTAGCAAACTGGCACACTTCTTTGTGCAATTCACTATATGTATATGTTTTATCTACTTCTGGGTCATCACTTTCCCAAATAATGGCAGGCTGGTCTCCACGTGTTTCTAAGTGCCTATCCAAACAGTTATAGCTGACGTTAAGCTTGCCACCTAAAAACCATTTCGTTTCGCCTTTAGGAAAATCATACTCAACTGTTTTGTCCCAACCTTTAAACCAGGCTAAAAACTCTTCAGCTTTTTCGTCCCAGAAACCATCATTATCATCTAATGAACGTTGGTAATCCTTTTCGTACAACTCTTTATTAATATGCGCGCGAGCCGCAACATCACCCCTAACTTTATAAATCTTATCTTCTGCCATGTTTCCCTTCACCTAACTGTAAAATTTTTATTAATATCAAAAAAAGGCCGCTTCGTTATAAGCGGCCTTTCATTACATCTTAATGCATGAACAACCCGCCGTTCATACACATGTCTGAGCCTGTTGTATAGGCTGCCAGCTCACTGGCCAAGAACGATATGCCGTGGGCAATTTCTTCAGGCTTACATAAACGGCCTGTTGGAATTCCACCTTCAATCTTCTTACGAATGTCTTCAGCAATCGCCATCACCATTGGTGTTGCAACGTAGCCTGGAGAGATTGTATTTACTGTTACGCCTTTACGTGCAGTTTCACGCGCTAATGCTTTAGTAAAACCGTGCATACCTGCTTTAGCAGCAGAATAGTTCACTTGACCCATTGCACCTAACTGACCGTTCACTGATGAAACATTAATGATACGACCAAAGCCGCGTTCAATCATGCCTTCAAAGATTTGACGAGTCATGTTGTAAACACTGTTCAAGTTAGTATCAATCACTGCATCCCAACGTTCGATAGGCATCTTTTTGAACATGCCATCTTTAGTAATGCCTGCATTGTTTACTAGGATATCGATAGGGCCTACGTTATCTTCAACCCATTTAATCGCTACGCCACAAGCGTCAAAGTCTGTTACTGGGCAATGAACGATATGGATATCGAGACCTGCTTCTTTTTGAGCAATTTGCCATGCTTCAGCTTTTTCTTTGTTGTTATAAGCTGCTACTACTTTGTAGCCATCTTCAACAAAACGCTTACATACTGCTTCACCAATACCACCTGTACCACCTGTAACTAATGCAACTCTCTGTGTCATTTCTATCACCTCTAAAAATTTAAAATCAAACCTGCCCCCCCCCCAAGCTTAAGCCCAGTAAGGCAGCAGATTGCTGTCGCTCATTTACTAAAACGAATTATTGTGATTATCGCAAATCTTAGCGTTTTTTTCAACTCAGACACGTATAGCAAGTACGACTTAACATCATCACGTTTGATTTAATCAACGTTCCAGAGCTTAGCACCCTCTTTTTCAACGTGTAAATAAAGCCATGCATAAAAACACTAATACTTTTTCTAAATTTTAAGCTACACTAAATTCAAAGGCTTTTTACTCTTACAGAAAGGGGTTATGAACATGATGGAATCATCTAACAATCGAAAATTCTCACGCATGGACGCGGTGTGTGACATGGAATTCACCCACCCAGGGTCAGGCACAAAAGGCACTGCAAACAGCATTAACTTAAGCGCTGCTGGCATCTTGTTTAGAACAAAAGACAAACTCACACAAGGTGCATCATTAGAAATATCCGTTAAGCCAGTCAACCCCATTACACCACCTCTTAATGCTCTCATTGAAATTATCCGTGTCGTCCCCGTCGAAAATGACGAATACGAAGTAGCCGCCACAATTGAAGGCATTAAAGGCACTTAATTATAGCCAAGGAATTAGTTTGTACACCATCACGAAAAACCTCAACTTTTGTTACGGGCATCGATTAATGAATCACCCTGGCAAATGTAAACACCTGCACGGCCACTCTGCACGCGTTGCCATTACACTAGAAGCTGACACACTCAATGAGCAAGGAATGGTGTGCGACTTTTCCGATATTAATCAATTTGCTGGCAAGTGGATAGACAACACGCTTGACCACAACATGCTGCTGCATAAAGACGACCCTATTCTTCCTATGCTTCAAGAAGCCGGCGAACGGGTCATGGTAGTGGACGAGCACCCTACCGCCGAGTTTTTAGCGCGAATGATTTTTGAGTATGTGTCCGACGGAAATTTCCCCGTCACCAAGGTGTCTGTTTGGGAAACCGACAGTGCTAACGCAAGTTACTCTAAACCCTGATGCTTAGCCAAGTCAGACCCATCAATAAATCGTTCTGCCTTCAAGTACTGTGTGAAGACAACTTCAGAAAGTTGTTTAGACTAATTCCTAACTTAAGCCAAAACACCCAACATGGCACCACTATCAGTTCGAAAATTTTAGCCTCTGGACCTTACACTCACACAATACTCTTACAACACCAAGGCGCTGAGCCTTCTGCGCAAAACCCAAGTTTCAAATGCCGCGTATACCTCGATACTCAATCTGTCGAAGTTATCAATATTGAAGGTAATTTACTGCCCAATAAACTACAAAAAATGTCGCCAAAAGACATTCTTAATAACAAATGGACGCTTAATTATTTTTTAGAAAAATGGCTGATATTCCAATTGCAATTGCTTAACGCCGAGCAAAATATAGTTCGCACCATCAGCGCTTAAGGCTTACTCCAGCTTTTAAAAGACTACGCTTTCTTTTTGCTTAACTTAAACACGATTGGGCTTAATAATAGCAATGCTATTAAGTTCGGTATCGCCATCAACCCATTCAGCACATCGGCCAATAACCACAAAAACTCCAAGTCCATCATCGCGCCAAACGGAATAGCCAACACCCAAGCAATTCGATACCAGGGGATGCATTTAACACCTAAGATATAGGCGGCGCAACGTTCACCGTAATAGCTCCAACCCAATAGGGTCGTGAGTGCAAAAATAGCTAAACCGAAACTGACCACGTACTGACCATAACCCGGCAAACCCATGCTAAAGGCATGAGCAGATAGCGATGCTCCCGTTTCTCCGCTGGTCCAACTGCCGGTTAAAATAATCACCAAGGCCGTCATGGTGCAAATAATAATCGTATCGATGAACGTGCCCAACATGGCAATTTTGCCTTGCGTAACAGGATTATTTGTTTTTGCTGCCGCGTGTGCAATTGGCGCTGTGCCTAAGCCCGCTTCATTTGAAAACACCCCACGTGCGACGCCAAAACGAATCGCCGCCATGATGCCCGCACCCGCAAACCCCCCGGCCGCCGCTGTGCCTGTGAACGCATCGTTAACAATCAACTGAAGCGCCGTTGGCACCGAGTCTAAACGCTGAATAATGATGATGCCTGCGCCAGCAACGTAAGCTAACCCCATAAACGGCACCAGTTTTGAGGCAACATTACCAATTCGTTTAATGCCGCCCACCAACACCGCATACACAATAACCGCCATCACGACACCTGTTTGCCAAGCGGGTACACCTAATGTGCTATTCAGCGCATCGGCAACGGAGTTTGCCTGTATGGTATTGCCGATACCAAAAGCTGCCACAGCACCAAAGAAAGAAAAGGCAAAAGCCAACCAATGCCAACGTTTGCCTAAACCATTCTTAATGTAGTACATCGGCCCACCCACATAGGCACCGTTCTCATCAACCTCTCGATATTTTACCGCTAACACGGCTTCAGCATACTTAGTCGCCATACCGACTAACGCGGTCATCCACATCCAAAAAATCGCACCCGGGCCGCCTAAAAATATCGCCGTTGCGACGCCGGCAATATTACCCGTGCCGATTGTCGCCGCTAATGAGGTCATCAAGGCATTAAACGGGCTGATTTCACCATCGTCTAAATCATTACTTTTGCGCCCCCGCCATAACAACGAAAACGCAGCTGGTAATTGTCTAATAGGAAGAAATAGCAGTCCCGCCATTAAATAAGCACCCGTTCCAAGCAATAGGGCCAATATGACGGGACCCCAAACAAAACTGCTGATTGCTGAAAGAAGCTGTGTTAATGTTTCCATATAAATTCTCGTTACGACGCATTAGAGTTTGTGCATTATTACAGCATCGCCCCACTCAATCCAACCATTAAGGAACAACACTATGTATAACAAACTGGCTCCTCACGTCGTCACCCTTAAAAAAGATGACGAAATATATGTTTGCCAATGCGGCAGAACCGCTAAAACTCCATTATGTGATGGCAGCCACAAACAAGCTGACGGTGTAAAACCATTGGTTTATGTGGCGCAAAAAGACGAAGACCTTTATGTATGTGGCTGTGGCAAATCTGCCAATATGCCGTGGTGCGATGGCAGCCATAAAAGATAATTTCAATTAACTACAATCTCCTCTATGAACGTCCTAAACGATTTTTTTAACGCTGACACTCTTTCCGAAGAGACTATGTACTTGATGGAGGTTCGCGGCTTTCTCACCAGTTTAGTGATTCAGCCCGGTTCTTTTTCAACTAACGAGATATTGCACAATATCTTAGGCGATGCGAAAGCTGACAAACCCGTTACCGACGCTATTACCGCCTTACAACAAAGCATTGAGCAATCTCTACTGAATGGCGAATTTCCTGATGCTGCCAGCAATGATGACGAAGACTCTCTCTCACTGTGGGCATCTGGCTTTATGCAAGGTGTTTTCTCGCAACAAGACAGTTGGTTTGAAACATACCCCGAAGAAGTCGCCGAACTAACCCTGCCCATCCTTAGTTGTTCTGAATTACTGGACGGTGAAGACGGTGATATGGACGACATCAATCAAAATGATGACATGCTTGATGACATGGCTGAAAGAATCCCCGATTGCGTGATTGATTTATATCTATTATTCAACACACCCAGCGGTGCATAAGCCATCAGCCACGACCAATTTATCTGATGATTTAGCGTGGGTTATTAACAGCCCACCCATCATTCAAGGCCGACGACAACATTGCCAGTGGACGGATAATCATTTTTGGCAACAGGCCAACACAACGTTTACCGCGCAAGCCGATCACAAAACACAGGCCCTCCAACAACTCATTCAACGACAAACCGATTACCGCTTAGGGCATTATTTTGAAACGCTATTGAGTCATTGGTTTCATACCAGCGAGCGGTACGAGATACTCAAACAGAACCTACAAGTACAAGGCGAACAGCGAACCCTGGGGGGATTTGATTACCTTGTGCGTGACAAGCAAACAAACACGACCCAACATTGGGAAGTAGCCTGCAAGTTTTATTTAGGCATTGGCCAAACCCAGCAGATTGAAAATTGGTACGGCCCTATGCTAAAAGACAAACTGGGCAACAAGTTTCAACAAATGCAAGAGCGCCAAAGCAAACTGTCCGAGCAACCTGCTGCGCGGGCATTATTGGACGAGCTGAACATTCAGATAGATCAGACAATTTGCTTGATGAAAGGTCGCTTGTTTTACCCCTTAGCTGAGGCAATCACACAAACACCTGACATTGCAGCAAACGGTCATCTGCGCGCTTGGTGGGCAAAACCAGATGATTTTAGTCATCGCTTTAAAGACAAGCCCATTAAATGGCAATTTCTGCAGAAAAAACAATGGCTCTCTACTCAAGTTTACAACGAAAACACCGTCTATTTTAGTAACAAAGATGTCATCGATAATTTTCATGATGACTATCAACACCCCGTCTGCATTGCCGGTTTTATGGCAGACGAATCTAGTCGCGAAATACAACGCGGCTTTTTAGTGCCAAAAGACTGGGCGAAGCGAATCAATATCATTGATAATACGCCCTCATAAATTAATTTATTAACAGGTTTCCTTTGAGCATTGCAGACGACCAACCCATCGAGAAATTAACGATTAATAACTGCGTAGTTACCTTATTAGGAACAGCGCACGTCTCAAAAGCCAGCGCCGAGGCTGTTGAAGCCCTTATCAACAAGAATGACTACGACGCCATCGCCATAGAGCTTTGTCCTAGTCGCTACAACGCCTTGATTGATCCCGATAGCCTCGCTCGAATGGATTTATTCAGCGTGATTAAAAGCGGTAAAGCAGCGATGGTGACCGCCAGTTTAGCCTTGGGTGCTTTCCAACAAAAAATGGCCGACGAGCTGGGCATTGAGCCCGGCGCTGAAATGAAAATGGCCGCTGATTTAGCCAAACAATCAAACAAACCCGTGCTACTGATTGACCGCGAAATTGGCATTACATTAAAGCGTGTGTATCGCAATGTGCCTTGGTGGAAACGCATAGAGCTTTTTTCTGGCCTATTGGCGAACGTGATGTTTTCCGAAAAAATTAGCGAAGAAGACATCGAAAAGCTAAAGGAAGGCGACGTCTTGGACGCCACCTTTTCACAATTTGCCGAGTCCTCCTCCGAAATATACACACCACTCGTCAATGAACGCGACCAATACATGGCACGTCGTATCTTTGACGAAGCGCAATCGAACGAGCACCAAAGCATGTTAGCGGTTATTGGCGCAGGCCATTTAAAAGGCATTAAAGGCTATCTTGATTCTCAGCTAGACGGCACTAAATCACTAGAGGAACTCGACTCTATACCCCCGTCTAGTCGCTGGCCAAAATTTATTCCTTGGATTATTGTCGCCTTGGTCTTCGTTGGCTTTGGCATTGGTTTTAACCGTGCGCCTGAGCTCGGTTGGCAATTGGTCTTCGAATGGGTGGTTATTAATGGCGGCTTATCGGCGCTAGGGGCCTTACTCGCTAATGCTCACCCCATTACCATCGTCACCGCTTTTCTCGCCGCACCGATAACATCGTTAAACCCAACGGTTGGAGCAGGCATGGTTACAGCAGCGATGGAAGCGTGGATTAGAAAACCACGAGTGGGCGACTTTTCCACCCTTAAAAAAGACACCGTTAATATTAGTGGTTGGTGGAAGAACCGTGTCTCTCGCACCCTACTGGTGTTTCTATTCAGCACCATTGGTTCCGCAGCCGGCACGTACATTGCCGGGTATCGAATTTTTGAACAGCTAAGTTAATTCAATCAACAATCTGGTGTACGTTTTTGCGTACTTGCTGGCTCATTACCAAGCCCGCATCGTCAATAATCGATTCTAAAACAGCGCCATAGGTTAGCTTACCTTTATCGTCCGCCCAGATAATCCCTTGCGTATACAACATTTCGATAAAGCCTTTAAACGAAGCTTTATCAAAAAACTCGGGTGAATTCAAACCGTTCAACTCTGAAAGCTTTTCAGCTGTTGCACCACATATTTTCTCTAATTCGAAACGACTTAGCGCACCTTCACCTTTTTGTTTCAAAAGTAATACCGTTAAATAGAAACGCTCCATACTTAATAAAACACCGCCCGACAACTCTTTCATTAGCTGCTGTTGCTGACTGTCCACGCTCAACAACCCGTCCATTTCTTGCATCAACCCTTGAGCCATCATGCAGCCAATCACTCTATTGACAGCCGACGTTAACTGCCTATTACTCCAATGCATCGACAACTCTGATTTTAAAAAGGGGTACACCAACCTAAACCAGTGCACAGCCTGTTTTTTAGTCAATGACTCGTTACTCAAGAAACAACACGCAATAAAGGACGGTAAAACGAACAGGTGAACGATGTTGTTTCTAAAATATGTCATTAAGATGGCATCACTGCCTTCAATAAACAGACACGCTTCTTGCCCATTATCTCGCCTTTTCAGCACGCCAAATTCTTCACCGTAGGCAATAATTTGCGCAGCATCCAAATCAACGCGCGTTACATCCTTAGAGTACGGCGCGGCCTCTAGCAAGCTTAAATAAATTTCAAGTTGACGTTTAAGCGCTGACTCACCCATTGATTGTTCTTCCGCATTAAGCAATGCCATCGCTAACAAACCGATCGCATTCACATGCGTTGCTTCATTAATGCCGGACATAATCCTTTCGCCCAGGCTATTAACAATTCTCGTCACCAGCTCTTTATCATCCACGGCATTTTCTTTGCGCCAATTAGGCGACTCGGCCTGAATGATTTTATCCAAATAAATCGGTGAACCAAAGTTCACATGCACTTGGCCAAAATGATTTTTGAGCGCTTTGAATGAACGTAACAAGCCCATCACCGATTCCGATTTCTTAGGCTTGCCACTTAACTCATTCACGTACGTTTCACCTTCCACTAACTTTTCATAGGCAAAGTTAACCGGTAAAAACACGACTGAGCGTTTGTGATCTCGAAAGTAGCTTCTCACACTCATGGCTAACAAGCCCGGCTTCGCCTTTAGCTTACGACCTGTTCGGCTACGGCCGCCTTCCACAAAGTATTCCACAGCGGTGCCGTTACTCGCCAAATATCCCATATAGGCTTCAAAAACAGCGCCATATAAAATATTACCTTTAAAGCTTCGGCGTAAAAAAAACGCACCGCAACGCCTAATCCATGGGCCAGCAATGGGAATATTTAGATTAATACCCGCAGCAACATGCGGCGGCGCAAGTCCGCGATTAAATAAAACGTACGACAACACCAAATAATCCATGTGGCTTTGATGGCTTGGCACATACACAATCTGATGTTCACGTGATAAACGTTCAACGCGTGAAAAATGATGCAACACAATGCCGTCATACAATTTATTCCACAACCAACCGAGTATTTTTTCTAACGCAAGCGCTGCTCGAATATTGATAACCGCGGCAATTTCAAGCGCATACGCCTTTGCTTGCTTTTCCGCATCCGCTTGTGACATTTTTTTCCTTCCCACCTCACGAGCAATCGCTTGCTGAACAATCTCTATTTTTACTATTTTATCGGCGAGTTTCTTAGGCGATGGTTGGTCCGGACCTATCGTCGATAAGCGAGTTCTGGCAAAATGCACGCGCAATACGCGGGTTAATTTTCGCGTTAAGAACGCCGTTCCTTGATTGTTTTCAGCCAACTGTTGCAATGAAACTGGGTCGCCAAACCGCAACAACGTTTGACGGCCATTAAAAAGAATCGATAAAAAACGTGTGAAAAAACTAGACTTCACGCCTTCATCGGTAAACATAGCACTTAAGATACCGTCTGATTTTTTAGGTCCTCTACCCCAAAAAACAGAGACCGGAACAAGCAACACCTCTTCGTCTGATGATTTAACCGCATCAATCAATTTGGCTAAATATGCCGGCGCAGGGTCTGCATAACGGTCTTTAATCCGGTCCAATGAAAAGCCAGCCTTTGCTTCATTAAAGCTACCCAACTGCAACCCCTCTGATGGCAACGGCATGGACATGTCACGGCAGACTTGTTCTAAAATAACATGCTTTGAATGCACATCACTGCGCATCACAAAGCACACTTTCTTGCCTTTGTAGATCTCCGCCCATGCTTCGCCATTCGGTAACACTTTAACTTTTACCCAAAAAGACAACATCCAGCGTACTAAAAAAGAAATCATTAAGAAGCCTTCTCGACGTTCATAACAGAAAACACAAGCGGTTGCGGCACAGGTTTCTCAACGTCCTTTTGTTGAGACAGGCTTTCAAAATCAAACAACTGTCCATCCAATAACTGCGATGGCCGTATGTTTTTCAAACTATTAAATATTGTTTCAACACGGCCCGGGAACTCTTCATCCCATTGGTTCAACATGGCTTTCATTTGTACGCGTTGTAAATTGGTTTGGCTACCACATAAGTTACACGGAATGATGGGGTAATCTTTTAACGCTGAAAACTCGGCAATGTCTTTTTCACGAGAATACGCCAACGGTCTAATCACAATGTGTTTGCCGTTATCGCTCTTTAGTTTTGCCGGCATCGCCTTCAATTGCCCGCCATGAAACATATTTAAGAAAAACGTTTCCAGAATGTCATCACGGTGGTGTCCCAAGGCAATTTTGTTATAACCGTGTTCTTCGGCATACGCATACAGAGCCCCTCGGCGCATTCTTGAACACAAACCACAGGTTGTTTTACCTTCAGGAATAACCCGTTTAACAACGCTATAGGTATCTTGCTCAATCACGTGATACGGCACGTCAATGGATTCAAGGTATTGCGGCAAAATATGCTCAGGAAAATCCGGCTGTTTTTGGTCTAGGTTGACGGCTAATATATCAAAACTAATAGGCGCACTTTGTTTAAGGTTCAGTAATATATCCAACATCGTGTAAGAGTCTTTACCCCCCGACAAACACACCATAATACGATCACCGTCTTCAATCATATTGTAGTCGGCAATCGCTTGACCCATGTCGCGTCTCAAGCGTTTTTGCAGTTTATTAAACCGAACTCTCGTTTCTTCTGAACTTTGCATCGTCGTATTTTAGCAGAGAACAGGAGGCCACTCTAAGAGGATGCGCAACAATACACAAAGTGATATAACAGATTTAATTTATAAAACAAAAATACACATTATGAGCATAACGACTAAAGACCGCGCAGCCGGGGCCATCATGGGCGCATACATTGGTGACGCATTGGGTTTAGGCCCGCATTGGTTTTATGACTTAGATGAGCAGCAGCGCCTGTATGGCGATTGGATAACCGACTACACAGACCCACAAGCCAACCGCTATCACGGTGGTATGAAGGCTGGCCAACAATCACAATCCGGTCTAATTCTCAATATGCTGATCGACTCCATGCTGACAAATGGTGAATATAACGAAGACGATTTTTGCCAGCGATTAGACAATGACCTATTCCCACTACTCGACGGCACAGCAAGCGTTGGCCCAGGTGGCTTTACCAGCCAATCTATTCGCGAAGCATGGGTATTACGCACTCAGCACAACAAATCTTGGGGCGATATTGCTGGTTTTACAGACAACACCGAAGCCGCAGAGCGCATATTGGCTTTAGCTGTTCGCTATGCTAATAAGCCCAAACAACTCGCCAGCAGCGTATCCAGCAATACACTACTCACACAATGCGATGAAACCATTAACGCCATGACCGTTGCCTACGGCGCTGTTCTCGGCATGTTAGTACAAGGCCACGCTTTAGACGAAGAACTATCTGGCAAGTTAATGAAACTGGTTGGCGATCACGAACTGCCTTTCCATGCCATGACGATACCTGGCAGCAAACCCTCTGGCGCAGGTACTTTCGCATCACCCGATGCACTACTAACACCGTCCAGCATCGCTCGCGCAGCGCATGAAGATATTATTAAACCTGCTTGGAAAGTGTCCCTTGTATACGGCATGCCGTGTGCGGTGTATCACCAATTCCCCGCTTGTTATTATTTAGCGGCGCGCTATTCAGACGACTTCGAAAGCGCTGTATTACACGCTATCAATGGCGGTGGTCAAAATATGGCGCGAGCAATGCTAACCGGCGCACTCGTAGGTGCACAAGTTGGCATCGAAGGTATTCCAAAGCGCTTTATAGACGGCTTAGAAAACTCAAATGAACTGCTCGATAGAGCAACCAAATTAGCTAATCAAGTGAATTAAAAATGGCGCTGTCAAACGCAAAAAGTTGGAAGCCGTATTTAGACCACGAACTAGAGCAGCCCTATATGCTCACGCTAAAAGAGTTTTTACGACTAGAGAAAAACGGTGGCAAAGTGATCTACCCACATTCCTCCAACTGGTTTCACGCGCTTGAACAAACACCCTTAGATGAAGTAAAGGTCGTTATTTTAGGGCAAGACCCCTACCACCAACCCCATCAAGCACACGGCCTGTGCTTTTCTGTTCAGCCGGATGTAAAAACCCCGCCTTCGTTACGCAACATCTATAAAGAACTCCAAACAGACTTAGGTATTTCACACGCCTTACACGGCTGCTTAGACAGTTGGGCAAAACAAGGTGTGCTATTAATTAACAGCGTATTGACCGTTGAATATAACCAACCCAATGCGCACCAAGGTAAAGGCTGGGAAACCTTTACAGACAAGATTATTCGAACCGTTAATGAACAAAATGAACACGTCGTTTTTTTATTATGGGGCGCTTATGCGCAAAAGAAAGGCGCATTTATAGATACGGAAAAGCACTTGGTTTTAAAAGCACCGCATCCCTCGCCATTATCGGCTCATCGGGGTTTTTTGGGGTGTGGGTGTTTTAGTGAGACTAATGGGTATTTGGAACAACATGGGAAAACGCCAATTCATTGGGAATTACCGATTATTGTTGGGCCGGTTTGAAGTTTTTCTGTCGCGAGGACGTTCTTTGATTTTTAACTTGGCTCAACAAGCTTGTTATAAAAACGAAGTTTTCTGGTTAAGGCTTCGCCCTAAAGGTCGGGTATGCTTTTGACTTTCAATTCCCTTTATCCCGCTTTGAATTAATTGTTTTTCGGATAAGTGAGCGCTTTGTTTGAGCATAGCGAGTTTAGCGCGAGCCCGAAAAATAGTTAATGATTGGGATTTGGGCGACCTTTTCTTTGGTTCGTTTCTTTTTGTCGTAAAAAGAAATGAACGCCATTGCGGCAGCAAAAAACTATAAATTAACGTTACTATTTAAACGAAACTCCCGTCCCACCTAACCCACAATAACCACCCGGATTCTTAGCCAAATATTGCTGATGATAATGCTCTGCATAATAAAACTCAGGCACCGGTAAAATCTCCGTCGTAATATCACCCAAGCCAGACTCACGTAATTGCTGTTGGTAGGCATCCCGTGTCTGCTCAGCTAAAGCAGCCTCCTCATCCGTAGAATAATAAATACCCGACCGATACTGCGTACCCACATCATTACCCTGAGCCATACCCTGTGTTGGGTTATGCGATTCCCAAAAAGTTTTAAATAAATCAGCACATGAAATAACGGCAGTGTCATACACCACTAACACCACCTCGTTATGCCCCGTTTGCCCAGAACATACCTCTTCATAGGTTGGGTTAGGCGTAAACCCAGCCGCGTAACCCACCGCTGTTGAATAAACACCCTCTAGTTGCCAAAACTTACGTTCTGCGCCCCAAAAACAACCTAAACCAAAAATGGCTGTTTGATAACCTTCAGGAAAAGGCGCCACTAAACTATGCCCATAAAAAACATAGTGAGAACTCGGCACGCGCATTGGCTCTTCACGCCCAGTCAATGCATTTTCTCTTGTTGGTAAAGTCAATTTATTTTGAAACATAGGAACCTTAATAACTTTTCATCCATCCTAAAGTAAAAAGAGCCGATATGCTAAGCTAAGTAATTAAATGCATTAAAGTTCCACTTTAAGCCTTTAATATTAAAATACATGGAAGTGCTATCCGCCTATAAAGCCGAACCAAATTGTTTTATCATTTGTGTGAGACTTATGCCCTTTGGGTATATGTAATTAATACGTGGACAATCGCTTCCGCTTATTAACACGGTTAGGCTCCACCAACAAAACCATATCCACAAACACTTATTACTAGGTAATTATTAATGAAATTATCCGTATACCTTTCCGGCGAAATACATTCTGACTGGAGGCAACAAATTATAAATGCCTGTGGAGAACAACACCTCTCTATTTCATTTTCATCTGCCGTCACCGACCATGAGGCCAGCGATGCTGCTGGTGATTCATTAGGTCATGAGGAACCAGGCTTTTGGCGAGACCATAAATCAGCGAAAGTGAATGCCATACGCACGAAAACATTAATTGAAAACTGTGATGTGGCCGTTATTCGTTTTGGGGATAAGTTTAAACAGTGGAATGCAGCCTTTGACGCAGGTTATTGTACGGCGTTGGACACACCGTATATTACACTGCATAACGAAGATATTATTCACCCCCTTAAAGAGGTAGACGCAGCAGCACTCGCTTGGGCAACAACACCGGAGCAAGTCGTTGATATATTGAAATATGTTGTCAGCCAGCCATAAGGTCAAAACAAGGAGTTTTAAATGAACTGGGAAGCTATCGGTACCATTCTAGAAGGCATCAGTGCCATAGGCGTCATCATTTCATTGATCTATGTCGCCACTCAGCTTAAAGCACAAAACAAACAAGCGCGGTTAGCCGCCATGCACGAAATGACTGCATCATTTCGTGAAGTATCGTTAATATTCTCTGATAAAGATTTAGCCGATGTGGTGATGCGTGGCAATAAAGACTTCGATTCACTTTCCAAAGGTGAAACGCTTCAAATGTTTGGTTCTATTAGTACTTTTCTTCGAGTATGGGAAGAGGCTTTTATTCGCCACGAAGAAGGTCAATTAGCTGAACGTAGTTGGCTCCCATTAAGCAAGCACTTCCAAGTGCTATTCGGTGGACAGGTTTTTCAACGGGTTTGGTCAGTACGCAAAGATCAATTCGACCCAAGCTTCGTGCAGTTTGTAGACCAACTAGAAACCACCGAATATAAAATTAAGTAACCTACCCATTTAAAGAGCCCTTATTTTGACAACCAACACAGACCAACTTTTCCGCTTCCTTTTTGCAGACCTCGGCGTACGTGGCGAAATAGTTTCGCTAGACACTAGCTTTCAAGCAGCGCTAGAATTGCACAACTACCCAACCGTTGTTGCTGATCAATTAGGCCAAGCATTAGCTGCTTCTTTATTGTTATCTGCCACCTTAAAGTTTGACGGCTCTCTGATTATGCAAATTCGTGGTAACGGCCCCATTAGCATGTTAGTTGCCCAAGCAGACGACCAACAAGCTGTACGTGGCTTAGCGCATTGGGATGGTGATGTGCCTAAAGGCAATTTAACGAGCTTATTTGGTGATGGCGTTCTAGTAATGACCATTAAGCCTACTAAAGGCAAGGCCTACCAAGGGGTTGTTAGTTTAGAGGGTGATTGTTTGGCTGATGCTTTGCAGGCTTACTTTACGCAGTCTGAACAGCTTAAAACACGCCTTTGGTTTGCCGTTAATAATGAACGAGCCGTTGGCTTGATGCTACAAGAATTACCCGAGCAGGATGGTAAGCAAGTGGATTGGGAACGCGTTGAAATGTTGGCTAATACAATTACAGATGATGAGTTACTGAGCCTTGATTCAGAAGAAATTATTCACCGCCTGTTTCATGGAGAAAGTGTCAGAGCATTTGAACCTCAGCCTGTAGAGTTTAAGTGTGATTGCTCGAGAGAAAAGGTTGAAAACAGTTTATTAACACTTGGACAAAAAGAGTTACGCTCTTTACTTGAAGAAAAAGGCATTATTGAAGCAGATTGCGACTTTTGCAACAAGCACTACCAATTTGATAAGGTAGATATTGAGCAGTTATTTAACGAGGGTAAATCAGGCGGCTCGACCGTACAGCATTAATTTGTATAAGGTTTTAACCACGCTTCAAACTGAGACAAGCTCATTACCCCAGCTTGCCTTGCCACTTCTTTTCCGTTTTTAAACACTAACAACGTCGGGATACTTTGTATTTTAAAACGCCCGGCTAAGCGCTGCTCTTTTTCTGTATCCAATTTGGCAAAGCGTAATGTTGGCTCTAGCTTTTTTGCAGCTTGGTCGAATGTTGGCGCAAAAGACTTACACGGCCCACACCAACCTGCCCAACAATCCACTACCACCGGTATATCACTTTGTTCGAAGTGTCGTTGGGCATTGGCAGATGTTAACGTAGCGGCTTTGCCTGCAAATAATTTCTTTTTACACTTACCGCATTTACCTCCAGCGCCTAGCTTATCGGCTGGCAATTTATTAACGGCATCACAGTGTGGGCAAACGATTTTTAATGGCTCTGACATAGGGATCTATTCTATTTTTGGTATGTTGAATATGGTGGCAATTGGATAACATTCAAGCCTGAATAAGTTTTTCTTTTTGTTGCCGCGACAACTTTTTGATAGCCGCCTCTCGCACACTGGCACTGCTTCTATCTTCATGAGTTTCTGAATAAACAATTTTTACCGGCTTTCTTCCGTGGAAATATTTTGCGCCTGAGCCATTTAAGTGTTGTTGAAAACGCCGCTCCAAATCTGTTGTGATGCCGGTGTATAGGCTGTTATCACTGCTTTCTATGATGTAGACAAACCAGCTCATACAGCCATCAATTCATCGCCACATTGACGGCAATAGTAATTGGTTTTTCGTTTTATCCCTTTATTATGCCGCCGAATACCGAGGTCGTGTTGTTGACAACCGCAAGCATAGGGGATTGTGGAATATTGGCGTTTGGGAATGTCAGATAAATCGTAGTTTGCAGTACGGCTATCGTCTGCACCAAAATCCGCCATTACAGCTTGCCATTCAAGCCCATGAGGCCGTACTTTTCTCCTGCTATATTGCATTTCTACAATATAGTGCGCTACTTCGTGCGGCACAGTGTCACGCATATTTTCTTCAAAATATTTGGCAAAAATAGCCACGTTATAACGAATGACTCTTTGTCGTTTAACGTATTTGTACATACCAATGGTGTGGCCAGTTAAATCAAAATGTACGGCTATCACAGGGTAATTGGTTTGGTAACGTAGGTTCGCTATATCAATGTAGCGCGACGTTTCTTCAATCACTCGCTGTTGCTGTGGTTGACTTAACTCAGCAGTCATTCAAACAAATTAAGACTATCAACCAAAGAACGCACTTCTTGTCGTGCGGCAATATGGGACAGGCTGTTTACTTTCTCAAGATCTAATACCGTCAAGCCGCTTGGAAACAGTTCTTTATAAATGACGCGCTCATAGAGCCCTGGCACATAGCGAAACATGATTCGTTTTTGTAATGCGTTTAATGCATCGTGCACACGTTTATTATTTCGAGAATCCAACGAGGCCAACCGTGTCCGAACGACCACCCAATCCATCGGCGGCCTACCACTGGCTGAACGGTATTTACGACTATCCCACACCATTTCGCTATAAAAGCTCAGTTTTTTCACTTGGAAATTCGTAGGCGACACTTCGCCCAGTAAATCCAAATCAATAAAGCTATCATTTAACGGCGTTACCAGCGTATCCGCCAATGCATGTGCTAAACGTGAAAGGTATGTGTCATTGCCTGGGCAATCTAGAACAATAAAATCAACTTTCTTTTTATATAAATCCAACACCTTCTGCAGGTTTTTTTGGTCTTCTATTTCTCTGTCTTTAACCAAACCTGCTTCTGATTGCGCAACGACTATAAAATCGGGCATTGCAACCTTCGCTCCGCCATTTGCCATGAAGGTTTGTCTATTTTGAAGGTACCTAGCGATGCTTTTTTGCCTAGCATCTAAATCAATAACAGCAACTTTCTTTCCTACATCTAATAAACCCACAACAATGTGCATCGCCATTGTAGACTTACCCGTACCGCCTTTTTCATTGCCTAAAACAATTAGGTGCGCATCTTTCCTATCCATAAATTCCAATCTTCCTACAACGTAGCTATGCGTACCTAACCCGTATTAAAGTGTTTCTAAATCAAATTCGACCAGCGGGTCAGTTTCGGCTTCATAATCGATCGATTCAATCTCAAAGCCAAATAAATTAAGGAATTCTTTTTTATAACTGGCGTAGTCGGTCAAGTCGAATAAGTTGTCAGTTGTTACTTGAGGCCATATATCAATACACGCTTGTTGGACATCATCGCGTAATTCCCAATCATCAAGTCGTAAACGATTTGTATCGTCTAGGTTTTGTTCTGCACCACCATTAAATAACTGGGTTCTAAACAAACGGTTAATTTGATCAATACAACCTTCGTGAATGCCTTGTTCTTTCATCACTTTAAACACCATTGAAATATACAAGGGCATAACAGGAATCGCAGAACTAGCTTGCGTAACAACAGACTTAAGTACCGCTACATTAGCAGCGCCATTGGTTACTTTGAGTTTTGAATCTATGGCTTTAGCCGCACGATCTAAATCCATTTTAGCTTTGCCTAATGCACCATCCCAATAAATTGGCCACGTAATAGCGGTACCAATATAACTATAAGCTACTGACTTGCAGCCATCTGCTAATACGCCTGCATCTGCTAGCGCACCCATCCAAAGTTCCCAATCCTCGCCGCCCATGACTGTAATGGTGTCTGCTATTTCCTGCTCTGTAGCGGGTTCTACTTTAGCTTCAATGATCACGTCTTTATTAGTATCAATGGCGGTCGACTTATACGTTTCACCAATGGGTTTAAGGCATGAACGAGTGACAACATCCGATCCTGGCACTTTACGAACCGGTGAGGCTAATGAATAAATAACCAAATCCACTTGGCCTAAATCTTCTTTAATTAAATCGATTGTTTTTTGTTTTGCTTCGTTAGAAAAAGCATCGCCATTGATATGCTTTGCGTACAAGCCTGCATTTTTAGCTTCAACATCAAACGCCGCCGTATTATACCAACCCGCTGAACCGGTCTTTCTTTCCGTACTCGGTTTTTCAAAGAACACGCCGATTGTCGCCGCACCTGAACCAAAAGCAGCCGTTATTCGAGATGCCAATCCATAACCACTAGAAGAACCAATAATCAGCACTTTTTTTGGACCACCTTGGACCGGGCCTTGCTGTTGAGTGATTTGAATTTGTTGCTTAACATTTTCAGCACAACCTTTAGGGTGAGCAGTTGTACAAATAAAGCCACGAGTTTTAGGTTTAATAATCATAGGATCGCCAGTAGGTTAATCTAAATAGAAGTTAATCATTTTAATGGATACGCTGATGCTTTTGCATGATTTTATCGTCAGCCTATTGCTTAAATTCGCCTTTGTACGTAAATACAAACATTATCCGCGGTAAAACCGTCGCCTTATCAACTTGCCTTACTGCTTTTAAACAAATTTAAAATCACCGACCAACGGATAATAATCATTGCCACGAAAATAATCGAACAACCAATCAGCTCATGACCTGATAGCCTTTCGCCAAACCAGGCTGCCGCCAGTAATGCTGTCCAGATTGGCTCCACCAACATAATAATCACCCCGTGACTGCTGCTTGATAGGCTTTGCGCGTGTGTCTGAATAAAAAATCGTGCGGCGGTGCCAATAAAGGCGCTGGCCAATACCCAAGCCAGTAAATCGACAGTAAGGCTTTCGACTACACCACCCCATTCTTCCATCGCAAAGGATAAACAACCCGACACTACACCCACTGTTAGCAATGTAATCGCTGTTAACGAGAGTGTAGGCACCTTTTCACTGATGTCGATAACCTCATCTAAACCACCTATTTCGCGGTGATTAGCCGCGCG
Organism: Cycloclasticus sp.; assembly: GCA_039830885.1. GTDB lineage: Bacteria > Pseudomonadota > Gammaproteobacteria > Methylococcales > Cycloclasticaceae > Cycloclasticus. The sequence goes on along the minus strand of JBDOOJ010000022.1, from coordinate 45,817 downwards.
CGTATTGAGAATAAAAAACAGAGCAAAAAAGAACGATGCCACTATAAAAAATAATTGCCCCGTTTCAATTTCAACGCCTGAGTTAAATGATAGAAATCCCAAACCTATCGCGGCCACAGGCATCGAGAGCCAAGTAGTAAACGGTGCCGCTTCTTTGAAAAGTACTCGAGCCAAGGCGGGTGAAATAACCACCGCCAAACTGGTTAAAAAACCACCGACGCTGACGCTAACGCCTGAATACAAACCCATAATCCAGAAGCACATTCCAACCGCGAAAACACTGCCTACCACGATAGCTTGTTTATATTGATGCCAATTGAGTGATTTTATTTGCCGAAAGCCGACGATAGACAAGACGATGCCGGCAAGAATAAACCGTGAACTAATGAATAAAAGCGGCGGCATTAATAACACCGCTTCTTTTGAAAATATCCAACTGATTGCGGCCAATATTGTGACCAAGATTAGCCACAAATCTGCCTTTGTTGCGTTTGATAGCGTCATAAGAAACTTTGACCAAACAACCTATAAGTAAAATTAAAACTTAGTTGTTTTTATCTGCCGCTTGGTTTTTTAATTCTTCCGCAAGATCTGCTGGCATTTCCACTTCACTAGCAAGCGGTACGTCATCTTCGTCTACAACCGTTTTTGCAACTAATTTTTCGTCCGCTTCACTCACTGCAGCGACCGCCACCTCGGCCACCTGAACTTCTTCATCAGGCTGAGCCAATAAAGCCGTCTCTTCTAAATCTATTTGTATGGCTTTTGCTTCTTCTGAGCATAAGTCACCGGCACCGGATGCAATATGACGATACACATCACGGTACTGCTCAGTTAAACCTTTAAATAATACCGCCGTATTAACAAAGTGGTCGTCTACTTTTTTACGGTATTGCTGGTGTTCAGCCTGTAATTCTTTAATCCTCGACGTATCACCGCTTTTGTCTAATTTGCTCAACGCGTAAAACAAAGCAAAGCCAACAATTATGCCGATGATTAAACCTAACATCATATCTATTGCCATTTAAGTTAGGCCTTCCACAGGCGAACCAATTTTACTCAACACCGAGCCTACAACTTCTGACACCATAACCAACACGATCATTACCGTAATAATTTCGCTTTTTGCTCTGTCCGACACCGCCTTTAAGGTGTAGTACCAAACGCTATATTGCCAAACAACAACCGCCCAAATTGGTAGTGAATATATAACCCCCATCATCACATCACCTACCACTTTAGTTTCCCTGACCATCGTAGACATGGGGAATTTGACTAACTCTGTAAGAAAAGACGTCAAAATAATCACGAGGAAGGTTGAAGCAAAATGGTCACCTTGCCCTACCGATTTTATCCACATATAAAGTAATACGCCGATGGTTAGTATTTTCAAGAAACTAGCAACCATCATCCTTATCAATTCATTACCTGGCGAAAAACTAAGGGCATAACCTTGTACCACTATAAAACACAACGCGAAGACAATTACCGCCCATGCCGCGCCCTTAAAATTCTTTGTATTTGATTGAAATGATGCTATATGCAACAGGTGATTAAACATTCTGAGACTCTCCTTATTATGTTATCTATTCTATCCCACAAAGCATTTAGGGTCGTGACAAAATCTAATGCTTTTAGGATTAACAGCTTATTGACCACTATTCACCATATTTAGTTCACTTATTACCGGTTAACCCATTCATTATTTGCAAACCATGGCCTATCGGTGTATTTTCTTTACTAGACCGCATGTACTTCATCAAGGAACAACGAACACACATTGCATATTTATTATTAATAGCAAATCGTTAGTGCATGAAATATAACAAGCAAAATTCTTTAGAGAATACGGAGATCAGTCAACCTATCGTTGATTCACACGATATTTGTGGCCCTGTCTCGCGCTCAGAAAACAGAAAGCGTCAAATTAAGAAGTTTTCAATGTTACGCGCTGCAGCTGGATTTTTTCTCCTAATACTTGCCACCGTACCTTTCATAGATACCATGCCATTTCCAGTACCCTGGGTTAATTGGTATATAGGCCTTGCCTCAACGTTTCTAATTTGGGGCTCTTTATGGCTGGCCATACATTATCAATTGGATAAATGGCTAACATTCGACCCTCACTTTTTACTAACGCCCGCCGCTATAGCAAGTATACAAATATGTATTTTTGTTTATCTCGCACCCGAACTTAGACCACTTGTTATCGGTTGGTGGATTACCGTCTTACTATTCGGCGCCGGTTTGTTTAACTTTCGTGAGGCGATGATTCTTAACGGCATTATGGCATTGGGATATATTATTACGACTAGGCTATCCATACTTAACGGCGAACCTTTACTCTTCGACCGTGAAGTATCCCTCACCCTCCTTTATCTAGCGTTTTGGACATACTGCGCTATGGTGCTTGGTCGTTTTCAGCGATATCGCCAGAAAAGCAAGTTAATGCAAGATGAACTCACCAACTTAGCCTATAACGATTCATTGACCAAAATGCCGAACCGAAGGGCCTTTTATGATGCCTATGAAAGGGAATCTGCTTATTGTCAACGTACAGGCGAAAAATTCGCCGTTGGGATCATCGACGTCGATTACTTTAAACTAATAAATGATCAAAACGGTCATCATATTGGCGATAAAGCGCTTATCGATATCAGCGCCATTATTACTAGCAACCTTCGGACAGAAGATCTAGCTGCTAGATTGGGCGGAGACGAATTTATCATTTTAATGCGCAATGACTCAGCGATAGAAGCCAAAAAGATATTAGAAAGAATTCGCTACGCCGTTCAACGCAAAACCATCATGTCTGCATCGGGAGAAAAAATTTCACTCTCCATCAGTGCTGGTACTGCCATTAGTAATGCAGGCATAACGACGGATGAGATTATCCGTCGAGCCGATGCCGCCTTATACACAGCTAAACAAAAAGGACGTAATAGAGTCTGGCACTACGACTCCTCCCAGAAAAAATCAAACGTATCTAATATTACTTCGCTTCTTTAATCCAGCCTTGTAAGGCTGCAATAATCCCTTCTGCTTGCGCAGCGCTAGAAATATTGAATTTAGACTTTTGTTGATATTCACCATTTCGTTTTTGATAACGGCGAATCGTGTATTTGTCTGGCCCGTACTCTTCTTTCGTACGATTCCAATCTTGGTGCTTATAAATAATGGTCGCCCAAGCGCCTTTTGTCAGCACGATTTTATCGAGCTCTTTTACTGTTTCAATACCGCCATCGGTGTAACTAACGGTTAACTCTTCAACTGTTTCAGCCATCATTATTCCTTATTCATTGATTAATATACTGTGGGTTAGCGCATTCTATAACAATTTTAAACAACTACAGAATGCTTAATGACTTTATAAGCACCTATGTGTCACTCTAAAACACAGAAATAACAACACACTGGCTTTAAATCCTGCGTTTAATATTGAACATTCTCTGAGTGTACTTATTGACCACCCAAAACCAACGACGGTTTTAATAGGGCTTTTTCTCTATCCCTCACCCATATTAGCGCTGATTAGGTTTGCGGTAATAACATGATTTTTATACGCCACCGACACTTTCTGCCAGCACTTCACCATACTTAATCAAATCTTCCAATAATTGCTGTTGCTCGTCATTCCACTGCTCTTCAGAGATTAATTCGTCAAGCCATTCAAAATACTTCATTAGGCTTAACCGACCATCATCGTGTTGTTTTGTTAGACATTCATGTCGATAATCCTGCCGACGAGCCTGCTCTGCGTCGCTTAAGCTTTCTGGGTAGTTACGCGCCCTGTACCTAAACAACATTTCATCTAATCGTTCATCTTCAAACGCTAAATCAAGTTCTGTTAAATTATCTTTATCACAACCCCTAATTTGAGCCATGTTGCGTACGTCTACATGACTAAAGAACCCACCTCCGTATAACATCAAGTCTGGGTCAGTGGCTGTTTCAAATTCGTTAATGCTAAAAACTTTTGATAACTTATCAGCAATATTCGCCTTTAAAATACGTTGCCTATTTTCTTCGCACGCATCTAGATCAATGTTCAATTTATCTCTAATCGAGTCTGTCAACGTATTCAATGGAGCTAACATTGGCGACTTATTAATGTGCACGGTTTTAAGCCCAATGCGCTGTTCACCTTCAGCTAAATCGGCTGTTGCTGTATATAAGCGTTTATGAATAGCTTCCGCAGATAAGTCAATGAGCGCTTGTGGATCAGAGGTTAAATCAAAAGCAATCACGCCATTACTGTTAACAGGGTGTTTTGCTATCGGCATCACAATACCTAGGCAATTTTTATTGGCTGAATACTTACTCGATACGTGTACCACAGCGGTATGATTAATTAAGTCTAGGCTCTCTGCGGCCTTCTTCTTATCACGTAAGCCCAAACCCCAGCTATAAAGTTTCGGCTGCTTTTGCTTAATTAGTTTAGCTAATGCTATGGTTGCAACGACATCCGACAAGGCATCATGCGCTGATTCATGAGATATGCCGTTGGCCTTTGTTAGCGCCTCTAATCTAAAGCTTGTCGAGCCATCTTCTCGTGTTGGCCAGTTAATGCCGTCAGGACGTAAGGCGTGGGTTAAACGTACAACATCAATTAAATCCCAACGTGAATTACCTGATTTCCACTCCCTAGCGTAGGGGTCAAAAAAATTCCTATACAAAAGATTACGGGTGAATTCGTCATCAAAACGAATGCTGTTATAACCAACAACACACGTTTGTGGGGTACTAAACTGCTGATGTATGCGTTGAATAAAATCACACTCTAACAAGCCTTTTTCATTGGCCAGTTGAGGTGAAATGCCGGTAATTAGACAGGCCTCTGGATGAGGCAAAATATCATCATGCAATTTGCAGTAAAAAACATCGGGCTCTGCAATTTGATTAAAGTTTATATCGGTGCGAATGCCAGCGAACTGAACAACACGGTCTCGAGCCGGGTCAATGCCTGTGGTTTCGTAATCGTACCAATAGAATGTGTCAGCCAAGGGTTACCAAAGCTTATCTAGCGCTCTAAGCACGTCACTTCGGCTGATTTGGCCAACTAGATCGCCCTCCTCATTAAGTACTGGGTAACGTTTATAGGCTGATTTTAAAAACTTGTCGGCCAAGTCAACGACGCTGGCAGTATCCGGCACCGTTTCAACATCCGCTGTCATGTATTCAGACACCACGCCACCGACCCAATCTTCATAATACGTGGACTGAAGTGCTACTTGCAGACAATCTTTTTCCGACAACATACCAACCAAATTTCCACGGTCATCAACAACCGGTGCACCAGAAATCTTATGCGTATTTAAAAACTGAATCGCTTCAGATATTTCCATATCCGGCGCAAACGTTGATAAATTTGTCGCCATAAACTCTTTAATCAATACTGACCTCAGCATACGTTCCCCTATGAAGTTAAGTTATCTTTTATTGAAAATATTAAGAAGCTTCGTTCAACACCGGCTTCTTTTCGCACGTTTTATTACTGCACAGTAAACAATCACCTTCCAAACCATCCACATTATTTAAGCCACCACAACTGCCTTTGATTTTCCTGTTACTAAATATAACCCCAACAGCCATGGCTGCGACGAATAGTATAAAAACCAAAAATGTCACCAAAAATGTATTCATAATGCCTGTTCCTTAATAATCGCTTCAAAGCGAGGTGTCGCCATGTCTTTAATGCTGTCACCTTCTTGTATAAGGAATAAAACAGCTAAATTATTTACCATCGCCAAATCGTACCCTTTTTTGCTGCCTAACACCATAAAAGCCGTTGCCCATGCATCCGCCGTCATACTGCTTTTATCTAGCACAGTGACCGATGCCAAGTTGTGCTGAACGGGTCGCCCGGTATTTGGGTCGATGGTGTGGGAAAATTTAATTCCGCCTATTTCAAAGAAATTACGATAATCACCTGAAGTGGCAATCGCAATGTTTGTTACATTGATTACCTTATAAATTGAACGTGCAGATACGTCTGGTTTCTCTATCGCTACTCGCCAATTATTACCTTGAGGGTTAACCCCTCGAACCCGCATTTCACCACCAATCTCAACCATATAATTGGTGAAGCCTTCTGACTCAACCAACTCCGCCACTTTATCTACACCGTAGCCTTTGGCTATTGATGAAAAATCTAAGTAAATTCCTGGGTTTAACTTCTTAACTTGATTCGTATTTCTGTCGATAACGATGTTCTTATGACCCACTTTTTCTAAGGCTTTTGTTATCTCGACACTACTCGGCACGTCATCAGCTTTAAATTCTGGTCCAAAGCCCCATAAATTAACCAATGGGCCAACGGTAATGTCGTAAGCGCCTTGCGTTATATCACTAATGCGTAACGCTTCCTCTAGCAAGGCTATAAATTCTTGTGATTTGGTCTGACCTTCTGAGTCTGTATAGCGATTAAGCTCAGATATTTCAGAGGACTTAATATACGTTGAAAAAGACTGATTTACTTGCAACAGCACATCATCTATGTCTTTTTGCAGTGCTTCGCTGTCACTTGCCGATACGGTCGTCGATAGTGTCACGTGGTAACTCGTCCCCATCGTCTGACCTTTAAAAAGGACAGACGGTGGACGTGGTGACTCACACCCCGTCAGTAGAACAATAAATATAAAAAAACCCGTTAAAAACCATGCGTTTTTAACGGGTCGTTTAAACAAATTCAATTAACCACCAAAATCATCAAGCATAATGTTTTCATCTTCAACACCTAAGTCTTGAAGCATCTTAATAACCGCTGCATTCATCATCGGTGGGCCACACATGTAGTATTCACAATCTTCTGGTGCTGGGTGGTCTTTTAAGCCTTGTTCTAAAATAACCTCATGAATAAAGCCTGTTAAACCATCCCAATTATCTTCAGGTTGGGGGTCAGATAGAGCGACATGCCATTCGAAGTTATCGTTTTCTTTCGCTAACATATCGAAATCTTCAACATAGAACATTTCTTTTAGGCTTCTAGAACCGTACCAGAACGTGATTTTGCGATCTGTTTTTATTCGGCGTAACTGATCAAAGATATGTGAACGCATCGGCGCCATACCCGCACCACCACCGATAAAGACCATTTCAGCTTTAGTCTCTTTAGCAAAGAACTCACCGTATGGGCCTGAGATAGTGACTTCATCACCGGGTTTTAAGTTAAAGATATAAGACGACATTTTACCTGGTGGGATGCTATCTGGCCCACGAGGAGGGGGCGAAGCAATACGCACATTCAACATGATAATACCTTCTTCTTCAGGGTAACTAGCCATTGAATAAGCACGTAATACATCTTCTTCTACGATTGATTTGTAACGCCAAACATTGAAGTGATCCCAATCCCCGCGATACTCTTCTTCAATATCAAAATCTTTGTACTCAACCACATGAGGCGGACATTCAATTTGAATATAACCACCGGCACGGAAGCCCACGTCTTCGCCTTCCGGCAACTCCAATACAAGCTCTTTAATAAACGTAGCAACGTTGTGGTTAGACTTAACTTTACATGTCCACTTTTTAACACCAAACACCTCTTCAGGCACGGTGATTTTCATGTCTTGCTTAACCGTTAACTGGCACGATAAACGTTCGCCGTCACGTTGCTGGCCTTTGTTAATATGCGTACCTTCTGTTGGCAGCATCGCGCCACCGCCTTCTTGTACACGAACTTTACATTGCCCGCAGGTTCCACCACCGCCGCAAGCTGACGGCACGAATAATTTCGCATCAGCTAATGCACCTAATAACTTGCTACCAACAGGGGCAAATACTTCTTTTTCACCATTAATAAGAACTCTTACATTACCCGCCGCAACCAATTTAGACTTAGCCGCCAAAATGATAATAACAAGTATTAAAATAATACCCGTGAAAAACGTAATTCCTAAACCGATTTCTAACATACTGAGTTCCTAATTACAGTTGAATGCCTGAGAAGGCCATAAAGGCCATCGCCATTAAGCCGGCGGTGATAAACGTAATACCTAAGCCCTGTAAACCATCGGGCACATCGGCGTATTTCAGCTTTTCTCTAATACCTGCAATAGCGGTAATAGCTAACGCCCAACCTAAGCCACTGCCTAAACCGAACACCACACTTTCACCAAAGCCGTAATCTCGCTCGACCATAAATAACGAGCCACCTAAAATCGCGCAATTCACCGTAATTAACGGCAAGAACACCCCCAGCGCGTTGTACAAAGCAGGTGCAAATTTATCCAACGCCATCTCAAGAATTTGAACAGACGCGGCAATCACACCGATATAAACAATTAACCCTAAAAAAGATAAATCGACTTCTGGCAATCCAGCCCAAGCTAGCGCACCGTCTTTCAATAGCCCATGGTACAAAACATTGTTAATGGGCATAGTAAGACCTTGAACGACTATAACCGCCACACCCAAGCCCATCGCTGTCGATACTTTTTTAGACACCGCCAAAAACGTACACATGCCTAAGAAAAAGGCCAACGCTAAGTTTTCTACAAAAACTGCTTTAATAAATAAACTCAAATACGCTTCCATTACGCGACCTCCGTTCCGTTAACGTCTTTAATCTTAAAGTCAGGCTCTTCAACTTGCACTGGGCGCATCGCACGTATTCCCCAAATCATCAAACCAATAATAAAGAAGGCGCTCGGCGGCAATAACATTAAGCCATTTGGCACATACCAGCCACCCTCGTTCACTGTAGATAAAATTTCAATGCCGAATAGCTTGCCAGAACCAAATAATTCTCTGAAAACACCGACAAAAATCAACACAACTGAATACCCTAAGCCATTACCAATGCCATCTAAAAAGCTAACGCCTGGTGGATTCTTCATTGCAAATGCTTCGGCTCGCCCCATCACAATACAGTTGGTAATAATCAAGCCAACAAAGACAGATAGTTGTTTGCTCAAGTCGTAAACATACGCTTTAAGCACTTGGTCCACTACAATCACCAGTGAGGCGATAATGGTCATTTGTACAATAATTCGAATCGCGCTAGGCACGTGATTTCGAATCATACTGATTGATAGGTTTGAAAAAGCTGTTACAGACGTTAAGGCTAATGACATAACCAATGCTGTACCGAGGTTTGTTGTTACCGCTAACGCAGAACAAATACCCAGTATTTGTAGACCAATGGGGTTGTTATCAATTAACGGGTCTAATACGATTTTTTTTGATTCGCTATTCATTTCATACTCCGTTTGCCTGAATTTTAGTCAGATACTTTTGATAGCCTTCTTCACCCATCCAGTACTGCAGCATATTACTGACACCGCGACTTGTTAGGGTGGCTCCAGCCAATCCATCAACTTTATACTCTTCACCGCGTGATCCGCGAACAACTGAACCCTTTACGACTTCAATGGCAACGTTGCCATCTGTGCCATACACCTTTTTACCTGACCACAATTTTTTCCAGTTTGGGTTATCAACTTCACCACCTAAACCCGGCGTTTCAGCGTGCTCGTAGTAACTTAAACCCACAATGGTTTGTCCGTCTGCTTCAACAGCCAGAAAACCATACAAGGTTGACCATAAGCCATAACCGTTAACAGGGAGGATTAGCTGAGTAACTTTATCGCCTTCTTTCACTTGATAAACGGGCATCACTTTTGGGCGCATTCTAATATTACCCAAGTCTTTAGCTTTCGGGATTTTCACATTCAACGCAGGGTCTCTAGCGGCCTTTCTTTCATCGTATTTAGCTGCGTCTAATTCCGTTGTGTATTCACCCGTTGCTAGATCAATGAGTTTAATCTCTATTTTAGAAAAAGCCGCTTCAATATCAGTACCTTCTTGATAAAGGCCCGCCACTTGAAGAATATTCTTTTTCTTATCTAACTCTTTATTAAGTATTTGTAATGGCTTTAATGCCACCGCTGATACGGATACAAAAATCGCACAAACTAAGCAAACCAATATCGCCATAATGAATGTTTTAGCAGTACTGTCATTTGACAACGCTAGAAAGTTCATAGAACTTACCTTTTTCTCTTGGTTCTCGCTAGGCATTTCTTTTCTCCCTTCTTTTAATGTTCGACTGAACAACGAAGTAGTCAATTAACGGAGCAAACATATTGGCAAACAAAATAGCTAACATCATCCCCTCTGGGAACGCAGGGTTCACCACCCGAATCAATATCACCATCAAACCAATTAGGCCGCCATAAATCCATCTGCCCGTGTTTGTCATCGCCGCACTCACAGGGTCTGTCGCCATGTAAATAGCACCAAACGCGAAACCACCTAATACCGCATGCCAATACCAAGGCATAGCAAACATCGGATTTGTTTCGCTGCCGATCATATTTAATAAAGTACTGGTTATAATCATGCCCGCTAGTACACCTAACATAATGCGGAACGACGCTATTCGCGTGTACAGCAAGAAGCAAGCACCAATCAGGCAAGCCAGTGTTGATGTTTCACCGATTGAACCTTGAATCGTTCCAAGAAACGCATCCATCCACGTAATGCCGGATGCCATCACCGCATTAATACCGCCTTCGGCGGCTAAGCCCAATGCGGTTGCGCCACTAAATCCATCAACGGCTGTCCAGATTGCATCGCCTGACATTTGTGCAGGATAAGCAAAGAACAAGAATGCACGCCCGGTTAACGCAGGGTTTAAGAAGTTTTTACCGGTTCCGCCAAACACCTCTTTACCAATCACCACGCCGAATGAAATGCCCAGTGCTACTTGCCATAAAGGTGTTGTCGCTGGCAAAATCAAGGAGAACAACATCGATGTTACGAAGAACCCTTCGTTAACTTCGTGCCCACGTACGATGGCGAAAATAATTTCCCACACACCGCCGACAATCAAGGTAACCAAATATATGGGCACGTAATACATTGCCCCATGCACCATACAAGCCATGATACTGTTCGCATCGTAACCGACTAAATTGGTGACCATTCCGCGCCATGTATCTAACGATGTCATGCCTAAATCGGCCATTGCCATATTCGCTAAATGGCCCGTATTCCACATGGCCATTATCACGCAAGGCAATGCAGCAATAAACACATACGTCATGATGCGTTTTAAATCAATTGCATCACGTACGTGAATATTACCGGCAGTTACATCTTTGGGTGTGTATAAAAACGTATCCACCATTTCATAAATAGCGTAATACTTTTCAAGTGAACCGCCTTTTGCAAAGTGCGGGTGTATTGAATCTAGATAATTCCTTAAACGAGACATTAACCCTCCTTCTCGATGTGTGCCAAGTTGTTGCGCAATGCCATGCCGAAATCATGCTTACCTGAATCGACAAAAGAGCATAAAGCCAAATCTTCTTCATCTAACTCTAACGCGCCCAACTGTTCTGCTGAATCCACATCCATGACGACCAATGCACGCAACAACTGAGTGGGTAAAATATCCAACGGCATCACGCCTTCAAATACGCCGATAGGTACAATCGCACGCGGGCTACCGTGTGCCGATGAATCCAATGGTATTTTTTTCTTACGGTTGAAGCTTGAGAATAACGCGTTGGTAAATGAGAACTTTTCACCCGCTGGGTTTAACCAACCCAATAGTTGGCGGTCACGGCCTTCTTGTATCACGGAAATCTGCACGTGATAGCGACCTAAATACGCCGCCCAATGATTTGCTTTTTTTCCCGATAAAACAGAGCCCGATATCACACGAATTTTGCCTGGGCTAATTTCGTTAGCAATCAGCTCTTCCGTGTCAGCACCCAACCTGGTTTTAATCAAACGCGGGTTAGTTACTTTTGGGCCCGCTAAAGAAATAATTCGATCGACGCACAAATGACCCGTAGTGAATAATTTACCTATCGCTATCACGTCTTGATAACCGATGGTCCAGGCAATTTTGTTTGCACTAACTGGGCTAATAAAGTGCATATGCGTGCCAGACAAGCCTGCTGGGTGAGGCCCTGAAAACTCGACCACTTCAACCATGCTAGGCACATCAACGTCCATGTTCATCGTTTTACTGACGAACACCTTACCGTCTGTTAGTCGTGACAAAACAGCTAAACCATTTTTAAACGCGACGGTATCCAACGCAATAACCACACTGGGATCAGCAGCCAGTGGATTTGTATCCATTACAGATACATGTATTGCCACAGGCGTAGTTTCTGGAGAAGGGGTTTTACTGAATGGGCGTGTTCTAAAAGCCGTCCACAAACCAGACTCGGTCAAATTATTAACAACGTCTGCAGTATCAAGTTCTGCTAGCTTTTCTGCTGGATACTTAGCAAACTCAACTTGCTCATCGCCGTCCAACTCGATAACAACCGTGCGTAACGCACGTTTAGCGCCTCGGTTAATGCCCTTAACGACACCACAACCAGGCGATGTAAAATTCACGCCTTTAGTTTTTTTATCTGTAAATAAAATCTGGCCCAGCTTCACACGATCGCCTTCTTTAACCATCATGGTCGGCTTCATGTCGATATAATCTCTGCCAATAATGGCAACGCTGGAAACCTTATTACCCTCTGAAATAACTTGGTCTGGTGCACCGGTGATAGGCAAGTCCAAACCTTTTTTAATCTTAAAGTGATTCATTGATTAGGCTTCTTATTAATTGAATATCTTTTTTCACGCCCTATAAAAAGGACGGGAACAATCTGCAATATTCTATAGTATTGCAACGCAGCATTCAATCGTTCCAAGCTAATCTCTTATACCCACGCCTTTATTTAAAAGCCTTAAGCTTATAACTAATAGCGATAAAATAAATAACCCAATAACCAGAAACCCGTATCGTAATGGAATGTCAGATTCTCCTAAAATACTGTAGCGGAACACATCAATCATATACAGCACCGGGTTTAACAAGGAAACGTTTTGCCAAAAAACCGGCAGCATGTCTATCGAGTAAAACACACCGCCCAAATAAATTAATGGCGTCAACACGAATGTCGGTACTATTGAGATATCGTCAAAGCTTTTTGCATACACAGCATTAATAAAACCGGCGCAGGAAAACAAGATACCCGTTAACAAAAACACGACTATCATCATGACAGGATGCGCTATCTTTAAATCCGTGAAAAACAACGAGACGACGGTTACCAACACACCAACAATAAGCCCCCGTAAAACACCGCCGGATATATAACCCGTCAAAATCACCCAGCCGGGCATAGGCGCTACAATCATTTCTTCAATATTGTGTTGAAATTTCGAACCATAAAAGGAAGACACCACATTTGAATACGCGTTACTAATAACTGCCATCAAGATTAAGCCCGGCACAATAAAATCCATGTAATCATAACCTTTCATTTGACCAATTCTTGAACCAATCAGTGTGCCAAAGATCAAGAAATAAAGCGTTGTGGTGATAATCGAAGGCAGCAAGGTTTGGACCCAAATACGCAAAAATCGACGAGTTTCCTTATACGTAATCGTCTGCAACGCAACAAGGTGCTCTTTCCTAATCATAGTTACGCCCCTTTTGCGCCAGCAATTTCAAGAACAATTGTTCCAGTCTGTTTGATTCATTTCTAATGCCCGTTACTTTTATGCCCAACGTTGTCAGTTCGTTAAAAAGCGCGTGAATGCCGGCCTCTTTTTGCACACTGATTTGCCATGTCGTGCCATCAATCACTTGTATGCTACAGCCCGGTATAACAGGAATTGTCTCCACGGTATTTTCTATATTCAACACAAAAATCTCTTCCGATGATTTTGCAAGCAGGCCTTTCATGTCCGTATTTTCAATCACCTCACCTCTATTGATGATGGCAATATGACGACATAGGCTTTCAGCTTCTTCAAGATAATGCGTGGTCAAAATAATGGTTGTGCCGGCAGCGTTTATTTTCTTAAAAAACGCCCACATCGAACGGCGTATTTCTATATCCACACCGGCCGTTGGCTCATCCAGTATTAATAACTTTGGCTCATGGACCAGCGCACGAGCAATCATTAAGCGGCGTTTCATACCACCGGATAACTCTCTTGATGGTTCGTTTCGTTTATCCCAAATTTCAAGTTGTTTTAAACATATTTCCGCACGTTCGACCGCCTTTTTCCGCGGAATACCGTAATACCCCGCCTGCGATACGACGATATCAAATACATCCTCAAACTGATTAAAATTAAACTCTTGGGGAACCAAACCAATACAGCGCTTAACGGCTTCTGGGTCTTTATCCAAGTCATGTCCAAACACCGTTACCGAACCAGACGTCTTATTCACCAATGAAGCAACAATGCCAATGGTTGTCGACTTGCCCGCACCATTCGCACCCAGCAAAGCAAAAAAATCACCCTGCTGCACATCTAAATCAATGCCTTTAAGCGCAACAAAGCCGTTGCTGTAGCATTTCTCCAATTGTTTAATTTCCAGTGCTTTCATGTATGCTCTAAATCAAGTTAAACGACACTTATATAATTCATCGTTAAAGAAAAACTGCTCTCTAATAGCCAGTTAGTTTAACGTATAATGCCTTCCTTACATTCCAACGACTTTAAATATTATTCAATTATGTCTGACACACTCAAAAAGAACGCGCTGTATTACCACCAATACCCTAAACCGGGGAAAATTGAAGTCGTCGCGACCAAGGCATTAAGCAACCAAACCGACTTAGCCTTAGCTTACACGCCCGGCGTTGCTGAGCCTTGCCTTGAAATTGCTAAAGACCCATCAACCGCCGCGCTGTATACCGCACGCAGCAACCTTGTGGCCGTAATTACCAATGGCACTGCCGTTTTAGGCTTAGGCGATATTGGGCCGTTGGCATCAAAGCCAGTGATGGAGGGCAAAGGTGTTTTATTTAAAAAGTTTGGCGGTATCGATGTTTTTGATCTTGAGATTAACGAAACAGACCCTGATAAATTTGTTGATATTGTTGCCAGCCTTGCACCCACCTTCGGTGGCATCAACCTGGAAGACATTAAAGCCCCTCAATGCTTTTTTATTGAACAGAAATTAAGTGAACGAATGGACATCCCCGTCTTTCACGACGATCAACACGGCACCGCCATTATTACTGCTGCCGCTGTCTTGAACGGCTTAAAAGTGGCTAATAAGAACATTGAAGACGTGCGATTGGTTGCCTCTGGCGCAGGCGCTGCGGGTATTGCTTGTTTAGACATGCTGGTAAAAATGGGCCTTAAACAAGAAAATATTCTTGTTTGCGACAGTAAAGGGCTTATTTATGATGGCAGAACCGCCGGTATGGATGCACGTAAACAGCGTTATGCCGCTAAAACCGACTTAAGAACCTTAGGCGAAGCGACGGTGGGCGCCGATATTTTCTTAGGCGTTTCTCGCGCGGGGATGATGACACAAGAGATGGTAAAAGGCATGGCGCCATCGCCCATTATCTTTGCCTTGGCCAACCCAACGCCTGAAATTTTACCGGAAGAAATCAAAGCAGTGAGAGACGATGCCATTATTGCCACTGGCCGTTCAGATTACCCAAACCAAGTGAATAACGTGTTGTGCTTCCCATATATCTTCAGAGGCGCACTCGATGTAGGCGCAACAACCATTAACGAAGAAATGAAACTCGCCTGTATTCACGCCATTTCTTCATTGGCACAAAAATCCGTTAATGACGACTACGATAACTATGCTGGGCAAACACCCGTCTTTGGTCCAGAGTATTTAATTCCTCGACCTTTCGACCCAAACCTTATTATTGATATACCCCTTGCGGTTGCCAAAGCCGCTATGGACAGCGGTGTAGCTACCAAGCCGATAGAAGACTTTGCTCAATACAAAGAAACCCTCGAGCGTTATGTTTATCGTTCTGGCATGTTAATGAAACCTATTTTCGAACGCGCTAAATTAACCCCTAAACGCGTCGTTTATGCTGAAGGTGAAAGCGAAAAAGTATTACGCGCTGTTCAAGAAGTTTTAAACGCTGAACTAGCCAAGCCGATACTTATCGGTAGAAAAACAAAAATCAAACAGTACATTGATCGACTAGGGCTGAGTTTCTCTATGGAAACAGACGTAGAAATCATTGAGCCAGACAGTAATCCGTATTTCCGTGAGTGCGTAGCTGAATACTTACGCTCAAAAGAACGCAAAGGTGTTTCTCGAGTATTGGCAGAAAACTACGTACGTACAAAAAATACCGTGTTAGCCTCATTGCTCGTTCAATTGGGCAAAGCCGACGCCATGATATGCGGCATGGTCGGTAACTTTCACCGCCACCTTGGGCATATTACTGATATTTTAGACAAAACGCCTGGTGCAACCGTCGCAGCATTAAATGCTATCGCCGTTCCTAAGGGTGTTTATTTTTTCAGCGATACGATGGTTAACACTAACCCAACCGCTGAAGAATTAGTGACGATTACAATACAAGCATCTGACTACGTTAGACGTTTTGGCATGACGCCAAAAGCCGCCATGCTGTCACATTCTAACTTTGGTAGTGACTCGGATGACGAAGCTCAAAAAATGGCTAAAGCTATTCGCATTCTTCATACAGAACACCCCGGCATTGAAGTCGAAGGCGAAATGCAAGCCGACGCAGCATTACTAGAAAGCCTAAGAAAAGAACTCATTAGCCATTCTAAAATGGAAGGCGAGGCGAACTTGCTTATTTTCCCAAACTTAGATGCGGCTAATATCTCTTTCAACTTGCTGCGAATCCTAACTGACGGCGTTACCGTTGGGCCAATCTTATTAGGTATTGATAAACCCGTGCACATCCTAAAGCCTCTCGCCTCAGTGCGACGCATATTGAACATGACCGCTTTGTGCTCTGCGGAACACGCAGTTAACTGAACAATAAGTCGATATAAGCTCTCATAATGTGAACTACTTCACACTATAAGACCCCTTATGTTGTCTATAATTTAAGCGTTAACAACTGTAGTGTGAATTTATGGAACTTGGAAGCATAAGTCAAAATGCCGTAGCAGGCATTACCAGAGGCATTAATCAAGCAGATGCTGCGAGCCAACGGCTTGCGAGCAGCGAGCAATTGAGCGGTGAAAAATCAGTTAAAGACACCGCAAAAGATCTTATCGCATTAAAACAAGCAGAAACTCAAGTTCAAATATCAGCCCGAGTAGCACAAACCGCTGGTGACATTATTGGTAGTATTCTCGACGTTCACGCATAAGCTATCACCTCTCCCCACCTATAATTCACATCAACCACACGGTTATTAGCCTGTAATAATTTCTGACCTAGCGTTTCCCGCGCTACTTATTGTAGAATAACGCCTTTCTCAACATTAGATAGGCGATACAGTGGAAACCGATAAACAAAAACTAAGCTACACCATGGGCCAACAAATTGGCGGCGGAATTCAACAAGACAAGCTAGACGTTGAAACCGAATCACTCGTTTTAGGCCTTACACATGCTCTAAATGGTGATGAAAGCCTTCTTTCCCCAGCTGAAATGCAGGCAGTTATTGAAGCATTCCAAAAAGAAATGCAAGCAAAGGCCAATGAAGTAAAAGGCGGCAATTCAAGCAAAGGCGTTGACTTCTTAGTAGAAAATGGCGCTAAAGACGGCGTTATTACACTTGAAAGTGGCATGCAATACACTGTCATTAACCAAGGTGATGGCGAGAAACCTAAAGAAACTGACACTGTTGATGTGCACTATGAAGGTTCTTTAATTAACGGTACTGTATTTGATAGCTCAATTAAGCGCGGCGAACCAGCTACTTTCCCAGTTAATGGCGTTATCAAAGGCTGGCAAGAAGCATTACAACTGATGGAAGTAGGCACTAAGTGGAAAGTATTTATTCCATCTGAACTTGCCTACGGCGAACACGGCGCTGGCGGATCAATTGGGCCAAACGAAACACTGATTTTCGAAATGGAATTATTGGCCATTAAAGCCGCATAAGTAGTTCTCATACCAAACAAGAAAGCCGCTCAATGAGCGGCTTTCTTATGCTTATTACTTTTAAACCTTGTCTAAATTACGCTTCGTATCGCTTCATCACTAACGTGGCATTCGTTCCGCCAAATCCAAAACTATTCGACATGACTGTATTTAGTTGAACATCCGTCTGTTTTTCCAGAACAATGTTCACGCCTTCAGCCGCTTCATCCAAATTATCAATATTGGCAGAGGCTGCGATAAAGTTATCTTTCATCATCAACATGCAATAAATAGCCTCTTGCACTCCTGCTGCACCCAATGAATGGCCAGATAAAGACTTCGTTGAACCAATCGGTGGCGTGCTGTCACCAAACACAGCTTTAACCGCTTTCAGTTCAGCCATATCGCCCACTGGTGTACTGGTTCCGTGAGCATTAATGTAATCAATCGGCCCATCTACGTTTTCCATTGCCATTTGCATACAACGTGTAGCACCTTCACCCGATGGAGCCACCATATCGTAGCCATCAGACGTTGCACCATAGCCGACCAATTCAGCATAAATTTTTGCGCCACGAGCCAAAGCAACATCTAATGCTTCAACTACAACAACACCGCCGCCGCCAGCAATAACAAAACCATCGCGGTCTGCATCATAGGCACGAGATGCTGTTTCTGGTGTATCGTTTCGTTTTTTGGAAAGCGCACCCATAGCATCAAACATCATGGTTAGTGACCAATGCTCTTCTTCACCGCCGCCTGCAAATACTCGGTCTTGTTTGCCGAGTTGGATCAGCTCCATCGCATTACCAATACAGTGTGAGCTAGTTGCGCACGCTGATGTAATGGAATAGTTAACACCTTTAATTTTGTACGGTGTGGCAAGCCCAGCCGACACGGTACTACTCATTGTTCTTGGCACCATATAAGGCCCAACACGACGAATACCTTTCGTATTCAATAAGTTAATCGCATCATCAACATTCTTTGTTGAAGCGCCGCCAGAGCCCATAATCAGGCCTGTTTTAGGGTTAGACACTTCTTCTGCAGTTAAACCCGCATCGTCAATAGCTTGTTGCATAGACACGTATGCAAAACCCGCTGCATCACCCATAAAACGTTTTGCTTTACGGTCAATGTGCTCAGCAAGGTCAATTTTCGGCACACCAGCGACATGGCTACGGAAACCCTTTTCTTTGTATTCTTCTACAAAGCTAATACCTGACTTCCCCGCTTTTAACGACTCTGCTACTGCATCCACATCACTACCCAGTGATGACACAATACCCATACCCGTAATAACAACACGTCTCATATCTATTCCTACTTAGAAATTTTCAGTTGATTTAAATAAACCCACACGTAAATCTTTACCTTCGTAAATCACTTTACCATCTACTTCCATCGTAGCATCTGCAATACCCATCACGAGCTTGCGCATAATGACTCTTTTCAAATCGATTTTATACGTTACTTTTTTAGCGGTAGGCAATACTTGGCCCGTAAATTTCAATTCACCAACACCTAATGCACGGCCTTTACCTAGGCCACCTTTCCAGCCCAAAAAGAAACCAACTAATTGCCACATGGCATCTAAGCCCAAACAACCCGGCATGACGGGGTCGCCCGGGAAGTGACAATCAAAAAACCATAGATCTGGATTTATATCCAACTCAGCAATGATTTGACCTTTACCATGTGGGCCGCCATCTTCAGTAATAGAAGTTATTCTATCCACCATCAACATATTTGGCATAGGCAATTGCGCGTTACCAGGGCCAAATAATTCGCCACGTCCACAACTTAATAATTCTTCTAGGTTAAATGAATTCTGTCTTTGAGTATCTGTCAAAACGCTATGTCCTTATTTTTTAAAAGGCCTAAGCCTTCTTTTTATATGAATACTGCATATGATACCGGTTCTTGAGTAAATGAGCGACCCCATTCAAACGCTCTTGATAAACCGCTATTGCCCAATACCCAAGAAATAACTAGTCAACAACAACATTACGCAAGCAATCAAGTACATTTTAATAGCATACGGCAAATTCCAACTAAAAATCTCGCGCCCAGACACCCCGTAACGACCATGCAATGCTAGGTTGATGCCAGACATCGGACTGGTAGAAACACACAAGGCCCAGGACATTAAGAAGGTCATCGCCAATAGGGTTTGATTAGGTTCGGTTGTACTAATCCAGTGCCCAATAACCGCAATACTCACAATAGGGTGTACGCCAAACAACGCCAGAACAAACATAGTCAGCATAACAAGCGATGCCACAACGCCATCAAACTCGACAAAGGGCACATTGATGGATAGATTATCTAAAACAGCTGCCAAGCCTGCACCAAAAACACCTGCTATTAAAAACAGGGATATTTCATTTTTCATACTGGGCAATTCAACATGTATCTGCCTCAACAATCCTTTGGAAGAGACCCTTAATCCGGCCCTAAAAAACAGTACTATTCCACTGATTAAAACTGATAACAAAGCAATTAACAGAATCACTTTAATATCAGGCATTAATTCATGAAAGCTCATCACCATAATCGCCAATACTGCTGGCAGCCAGAGTGCTTGAAATCGCATAGGGTAGCCAACAAATTTGTCAATCGTGATTTCATTCTGCGTCATAACATCAGCATAAGTAATTAAAAATGCCGCGCATGCCAATCCTAGCCCCGTCATAATAACGATTGTTAATGAGGCATCCGGTGCGAACACCATGGCCGCTGCAAATGCAGCAAAAAAGGGTGACCAACTCGCTGCCGAGGTAAACGCCCTAGTCAGTAAAACTTGCTGTTGCTTGGTTAAGGGGTTTACGGACGTTAAACGATCTGCCACTAAAATAACCGCTGACATATTGATAACAGAACCAAATAAATGCAAACCCCAGTACGTTTTTAAGAAAGCATTTTTACCCGTCGGCAAGGTTTCTTTTGTTTCACTGTCTGGCATGGCGACCAGCTGAAGAAACTGCACCCCCATCAACATCACAATCATTGATTGATTCATTGTTAATGCGCCCAATAATTGACTGGCATCGCCTGTTTGCCACGCGACTAACCAACTCAGCAGAGCAAACCCACCTAGCGCCGAAATAATTAATTTTTGTTTTTGTGCCAGCTTAAAAAATAAAATAATCCCAGCCGACCAAACTAACGTTCCTTCCAGCCATATCGGCGACACGTTCGCAAATTGATTGGACACCGTTAACACAAGCCCAGAAAATAACTGCCAACCGGCTATATGATTAAGTGTGTTACTCACGTTATTACTTGTTAATTAATACGCTAAGTAAGGTGGAGATAGTTCTGTTATAGGGTGCATCTACGCCCAGCTTTTCGCAGCCCCTAATCACCACTCCACATATTTCTTCAATCTCTAAAGGGCGGGCTTTTTCGCGATCAACCAGCATCGATGGTTTGATTGAATCAAAGGTAGAAATCAGCTCGAGCATTTCCTCTAAGTCATCAGCTGTCAGCTCAACATCATTCGCTTTAGCTGCTAACACCGCCTCCCGCATCACGCCTTTAATCAAAGGTTTTAAGTCATCACGTGGCGTGGCTTCACCAGTTTTCATTTCCAGTAACGCGCAAATTGGGTTTAAGCCATTGTTGATAATCAGCTTCCGCCATAATTCTTTGTTTATATCTTGGGCAATTTCCGTAGGAATATGTGCCTCATTAAAACACTCGGCTAACGCAGTAATTTTTGTTGATAACGATGCATCTAAACATTGATGGTTGGGCCATAAGCCCAAAATAACTTGCGCTGGCCCAATCGACTCAACCACACCTGGCTCGGTAATCTGCGAGCCAATTCGCCTTGCGATGCCGCCCATCACCAAGCCCTTTGGTAAGGCATCAACGAGATATTTTTCATTTTCAACGCCATTTTGTAATGACAACACCAAAGGCAAATTCGTTGTTTCGTTTTGTTTAAACCAAGCACTTAACTGCTCAGTAAACACCTTCGTTTGCATCGCTTTTAAACATACAATAATCACGTCAACTTGATTTGCTGGCGTTTGTTCAAACCATTCGTCTAAACTAAATGCTTGAACAGCCTGTTTGAATTTGAGCTCGGCGTGTTTAACAGTCAAGCCATTCTCTTGCATCGCTTGCAAATGCTTGCCACGGGCAATTAAGGCAACATCATTACCCGCATTTAATAAACGAGCAGCATAGTAACAACCAATACCACCCGCTCCAATAACTGCAAATTTCAACGTTCTACTCGGCTCTACTTTTCTTCAGCAAAAAAGTCTAACGCCAACTCAATGAAGCGTGCATTGTGCTCAATTTGTGTCCAATGTCCACAACAGCCAAACATGTGTAGCTGTGAGTTAGGAATCAAATCAAATAACGTTGTTGATGTAATCGGTGGCACAACAATATCTTCACGCCCATGAACCATTAGCGTTTCGTGCTGAATTTTTTTAATGTCTTCAGGGTCACTAGCCAACGCTTCTACCCAACGCTGACGTGGCGCAGGGAACATCGCACTAAAGGATTCTTGGAACCCTGGCTGAATACTCGCTTTGTAACGCAATTCAGCCAGTTCGTCTGTCACAAGATTACGGTTATAGGCAAATAAATCCATCATTTTGCGCATATTAGCAACTGATGGTGCATAGCCCCATACTTCATCCAAACCTGGCGTTAATTCAAAACTAACCCCGGCCGCGCCCATTAATAGTAAGCGGTTAACACGTTCTGGGTGTTTGATAGCCAATGCAATGGCCAAACCACCACCAAATGAATTACCCACCAAATGAGCTTTTTCAATATCCAAGGCATCCATTAAATCTATGGCGTGTTGCACCCAGTTATCCATTGTGTATTCATAATCATCCACGCGTTCGGTATAGCCAAAACCTGCCATATCCGGCGCAATGACACGGTGGTGTTTTGCAAACGCAGGTATCACCAAACGCCAGTTTGCCCACGCTGTCACACCAGGGCCAGAGCCATGAATCATAAACACTGGCGAACCTTCACCCACGTCATGGTAGTTGGTTTTAAATGCGCCTGTCTGTATTGTGTTTGCCATTTCTGGGTTTGTACTCATTCTAAGCTCCTAAATTAATTTAAACTAAATTGTGCTGCTAATTTTTTGTATGACTCAATTCGTGGTGCAAACGAATGCGTCACATTCACAATCATCAACTCATCCACTTTATATAAATCTGCAATTTGTTCTAAACGAGACTGACATTGTGCTGGCGTACCCGTTACCATCGTTGCTAGCGTTTCATCATAATAAGCCTGATCTGATAGCGATAATTGTTTTTTCTTATCCATTACCACTTCAGGCGGGAACAGCGCATCGCGCGTACCGTGTCTAAACGCCTGAACCTTCCAATAGGTATGGCTCGCCGCGATAAATTCTGCTTCCTCTTTTGAGTCTGCGCAAATTGAAGCAACGGCAATAATCGCTTCTGGCTTTTCAAGGCTACCGCCTGTTTGGAAGGCATCTCGATAACGTTGAATAATTTCAGGCGGTCTATCGTGTGTGCCAATAAATAATGCCAACACAAAGCCTGCGCCTAAAACACCTGCCATTTCTGCACTGCCGTCACTAGACCCCAGCATCCAAACCGGTGGTGCTGCCACATCACTTGGGACAACCGTTGCCTTGCTAAATGGGTGGTCAGACGGCAAATCATTTTTTAAATAGCCAATCAGGTCTTGTGTTTGATTAGGGTAATACTCTGGTGGAATCGTTTGTCTAGGCGCTGAAATCGCACCGGAAGAAACAGGGTTACCACCTGGCGCACGGCCTACACCTACATCAATACGCCCTGGGTGAAACGCCTCTAACATTTTGAATGTTTCAGCTACTTTAAATGCTGCGTAATGAGGCAACATCACGCCGCCGCTACCCACACGAATACGTTTTGTGGCGTGTGCAACATTACTCACCATCATTTCCGGGCAAGGACTCGCGTAACCCGGTGTATCGTGATGCTCTGCCACCCAATACCGATGATAACCCGCTTCATCACAGGCCTTTGCTAATTCAACGGTGGTAAATAAACCGTGTGATTCAGGCTGGTTATCGTGTACGGGCGATTGGTCTAAAACGCTTAATTTTAAGTTACTCATTAGGTCTCTAGTTAACGATATTAATGTGGATAATTATATCAATGTTCTGGTTTTGTTGGGTATGCGTGTTCGCATAAAAAAGCCGTGTAATCAGTTGATTACACGGCTTTTTTTAAAGCAAATAACTTACTTTAAGCCAAATGACTGCCTTACAGACGTCATGTATGCTTTAGCTTCTTCAGCGGCGTCAGGCAAATCAGTTAACGCAGCGCAATACGCGTCTACTGCTTTATCTGCCAATGGTTGCCATTTATCTACCCAGCCTTGGATAAGCGGTCCATTTTCTTCGTTGCTTAATGAAAACTCAATCAGTGCTTTTGTTTGACGTTGGTGACGCTCTGCATCACGCAATTGTGCGTCATTCAATAAGGACAATAATGTATCGCCATTCTCAGCACCTGCTAAACCCAGCTGCTTTTGAACCGCCGCAGAGACAGCTGGTTTTAAGACGACTTCTAAAACGATAGTGGCTTCTGCCCAATCCCAAACGATCAGTGCTTTTTCTGCAAGCTCTCTAAAACCTTGCCAAGCCGGGTCATTTTCCCAATGCTGGCGTTCGTTTTCACCAAACCCGGCATCGCCCCAGGTTTTAGCCAACTCACAGGTACGGTACGCAGAGTGTGTTACCCAACGTAAATGATCTGCACACTGGTAAGTGCTTAAGTTAGAAATGGTGCTGGCTGGTGACATTTGGTGAAGGTAAGCTGCACCCATTTGTAGCGCGTGGAAAACATAACGTGATGGCGTGTATAAACGCGCCAAGTCATCCGCCCATTCTTTACTGATCATTTGGTCGTTGCCACGATCACTAAACTGGTTTAACAAACCTGTTACATACGCCTCTTGACCTTCTTGCAGAATATTGTAGGTTCTATAAACCAACTGCTCTGGGTCTCTAAAGGCGTCCCAATCATCGTGTGTTAAAGGGCTGTTATTACGGTACTTTAAGTACCAATCGTTCATTTTTGCATCTTGTCCCAATTCAAACGGCTTCTCTTTGTTATTGGTGTGGAAATGCAAATTAGTTGAAACGATTTCATATTCACTTGGTCTTTTTCTTTGCTTAGAAAGGTGTGACCACGTTTTTAATGGTTTTAATGTTTCTGCTGAATCACTCATTATCTGTCCTCGTTAACCTATAGTGTTTTTTCAAAGTAAAAACGGATTTGCTCAGGCGTTACTTCAATTTGCCCTGCCATAGATCCCAAATGAATTTCAATTTCATTCATTAGGAAAGTGCGGCCTAACGCTTCTTCCATCGATGCGCGCGTTATGATCATCTCTTGTTCTGCTGAAATCCTAACGTAAGCACCCTTATCAACAACGGCAATCTCTTTATCTGGGTTATCCCATTCTGCCGCTTCAATGGCTGCTTGAGCCACCTCACCGCCGTTAAAAATAGGGCCTACTTTGTTTTGTTTATATGCATCTTTTAAGTTTGTCATATTGTTCTCTTTTTTATGAATGTGCTGTAAACGGTTCGATACCATCAACGTCTACCAACACATCTTCGTCTTCGATTTTAATGGGGTATTCTGCGATTTTGCAGTCGGTTGGATTTAATCCCTGACCATTTGCAGTATCAAACTGCCACAAATGTGCTTTACAGGTTAAAACCTTGCCGTCAAATTCACCTTCAACCAATTCTATTTCTTGGTGCGGACAAACTGCTTGGAAGGCTTTTAAATCGCCTCCATCAAGACCTAACACCAATACTTGCGTGCCATTTTCTGTTTCAAAGGCATCCATATCGCCTTCCCAAACATCATCTAGGGTACAAATTTTTTCAAACGCCATATCTTCTATCCCCTAGCCTTATTGATCTGCAAAGATAATATCGAGTGTTTCAGTTGGACGCCAATTCGCATCTGACACCTTCATATCACGAGGGAAACTCTCACTTGCATTGTGTAATCTCACTCGCATCACTTTATCTGGCTGTGGTGCTACACGACGATTAACTGAATGGTAAGCACACTTTTCTGCCACTTGATCCATTGTATCGTCGGTATCCACAGGGACTAATTGCATTACAAAATCGCCTTGAAAATTTGAATTAATTGGAAACGCTGCCATTTTTTTCTCCTTATCTAGTCCTCGCCCTCAGGCGGGGAATATATTTACTAATATGATTAAGCTACTTCAGCTTGTTTTTTGAATGCCGCTGCCCATGCATAGTCATGTGCATCTTTACCCATTTCACCCGGGCCCAAGCCCATATAAGCTAAAGCGCCTGGTAAATCAGCTGGTTGAATTTGGCCTGATAAGAAACGGTCAATTAAACTTTGATGCTCTTTGTAACGCTCAGGATCTTGCTCAAAACACCAGCGGTCTGCCTTTGAACCAAAGTGGTATAAACGGCCTTCAAATTCCAGAGGAAAATCTTGCACATTCCATTCATTACCCGGTGTACCAACAATGGGTAATTGAGACATATTACATACGTATGGTAGTGTTTCTGGCAGGGTAAGATCTTCACGACCATTATTTAGGTTGTCAGTAATCACATCCCAACATTTACCCCATGTCTTATTCCAACCTGGGTATTTTTCTTCTAGCCATTCACGATCTTCAGGTGAAGCACCCGCTGCTGGGTTCCACCATACGGTTGGACGCCAGTACCAAACACCTAAGTGCATGCCATGGTGAGTAACATCTAAATCGTTGGTTAAGTCTTCCCAGAACCAAGGTGCATCCAATCCTAAGTCTGCCAATTGGCGCTCGAATTGAATAATAATCCATTCAACCATAAACTCTTTAAATGACTGACTTCTATGCTCTAACGGTGTGTAGTAATCCATAATTGGCCCTGTTAATACAGAGAACAGTTTCCAAGCACGCCAGATAGACACGTCTATTAATTTCTGTGCTTCTTCTTTATGGCCATTGGCAATTAAGATTTTCAATGACGGGCCGCCTTGCTGAGCATGACGCGCCTCATCTGTTTGCACAGATGAAATCAAGCTTGCAAAAGTATGGTCACCCGCTTCAGATGCATCAGCTGCTAAACCTAAGAACTGCATATTGGTAAAGCCAGTTTCAAAACCGAAGGTCAACATAATAGATACTGCTATGGCATCACGAGATAACATAATGTCATCAAAAAATGACCTTGCTGCAATAGCCGCCCAATCATTGGTATGCATGGCTTTATGTGCCCAATCCCACTGGTGACTACGCTTAATGTTTGCATGCGGGAAGAACAATTGAATTTGACCGTGACGGTTTTCATCCAAGGTGCCAAAGGTCGCCATATTACGGTTACCCGGCGCTTTAGAGAAACGCGCCATTCTTGCTTCCGCCAAGCTTGCTGCGTATTCATTCACTGCAATCGCGCCATAATGGGCAATCATGGTTGAAATCCAACCTGGGTCTGCACGGTCAACGTAGGCATCACGCTCTAATGCCGCTTTAACCGAATAAGCACCTGCATCTTTTTCACGTTGAATAGCAACGTATTCTGGGTAGCTTACCTTGTACGGCTCATCGTAGGTTTCCCATTCTTCAATGGGTATACCACGGGACCCACTCATTTCTTCTGGGAACATTTCATCTTCAGTGACATAACTGTATGTCCAGTTTGTAGCACGGGTTAAGTCGTACCATTCTGCTCTAGGTATTTGATACATAATATTCTCCTATTAAAATTATAAGTCTTAACGACCCAATTCTTTCGCTGTTTTACCAGCAATTCCAAATTGTGTTTTCGGCATTTCATTAATAATAATGCGGACTGCTTCAATGGGTGAGCCCAATGATTCACAAATCGCATCAGTCATATTTTTGATGAGCAACGCTTTTTGCTCATCTGTTCTACCTTCTACAATATTGATGGTTGCTATTGGCATAATTAACTCCTTATTACTCTACAAAACGCATGCTGAGAGTGCCTAAGTCTTGGTAACGCACAGTCACGTTATCACCTGGCTTAACAGCAGTAGCGGCCGTGATTGCACCCGCCATAATAAAGGTACCGGCCGGAATCACTTCGCCACGTTCAGCTAACATATTTGCTAGATGAGCAATAGCAGCAGCCGGGTGGCCTAGAATGGCAGCACCTGCGCCAAGATCCACTACTTCTCCATTTATTTCCATCACCACGCCAAGTGTTTTAAGGTCTAGTTCACTAACCGGACGCATACGACCACCTGTTACAAACCGTGCAGATGATGAATTGTCTGCTTGCACACTTCTAATATCAAACTTAAAGTCTTTGTAACGAGAATCGATAATTTCAACGGCTGGCATAATAAAATCTGTTGCTGATAGCACGTCGCCAATATGACAACCTGGGCCGCTCAGTTCTTTTTTCAACACAAATGCAACTTCTGCTTCTACTTTTGGATGAATCAGTTCAGATGTTTTAATTTCTCCACCATCTGGCACACTAAAGTAGTCCGCTAAATAACCATAACAAGGCTTATCAACACCCATTTGGCGCATTTTAGCCATAGAGGTCAGGCCCATTTTCATGCCAACTATTTTGGTACCGCGAGCTTCTTTACGACGACGATTTATCCACTGAATTTCAGTACATTCTTCCCACGTAATATCGGGGTAATCATCTGTAATTTTAATCACTTCATTACAGTTTAATTCCGCGTCTTCTAAATGCGCTGCTATTTTCTCAAGTGTTGCTGTATCTAATGCCACGGTAATCCCCTAAGCTAATTTCTTTTTAATGTTTAGCGCCACGTCTTCGATCATATCTTCTTGACCGCCCACAGCACCCATTCTTCCCAGTTCCATTAAGATGTCTTTTGCTGGTACACCATGGTTTTTCTCAGCACGTTTTGCGTGTAATAAGAAAGATGAATACACACCTGCATAACCCAATGTTAATGAGTCACGATCAATACGTGTAGGTGTTGGCATTAATGGCAGTGCGATATCTTCAGCAACATCCATTATTTTGTCCACGTCCACACCCGTATCAATGCCCATGCGGTCGCAAACAGCAACGAATACTTCTAACGGCGTATTACCTGCACCCGCACCAAAACCTGCAACAGAACCATCAATACGGCTAGCGCCTGCTTCTACAGCGGCTAGTGAATTTGCAATACCCATCGCCATGTTGTGATGACCATGAAAACCGATTTCAATGTCATCCCCAAACGCATCATGCAATATGCCTATTCTTGACGACACATCATCCGGAAGCAAATAACCCGCTGAATCCGTCGCGTAAATACAGTTAGCGCCATAATCAACCATTTTTTTAGCTTGTTCTAACAAAGCTTCTGGTTGTGTCATATGTGCCATCATTAAAAATCCAACCGTGTCTAAACCCAGTTCACGACCCTTTTTGATGTGCTGTTCAGAAACATCCGCTTCCGTACAATGCGTTGCCACTCTTATTGTGGAGATGCCACAGTCTGCAGCCATAATCAGGTCTTCTACCGTTCCAAGACCTGGCAATAACAACGCAGAAATTTTTGCGTTCTTCATTTTCGGAATAACCGCATTTAAGTATTCTTGATTGGTATGAAGACCGAAACCGTAGTTAACGGACGAGCCGCCCAAACCATCACCATGCGTCACTTCAATTAATGACATACCCGAATCATCAAGAGCCGTCGCCATGCGCACCATGTCGTCTAACGTAAATTGATGCCCAACGGAATGCATACCATCTCGCAATGCATTGTCATGTAATCTTATTTTTCTGCCTTTTAAGTCCATCATTCTCTCCTAAGCTTTTAGCTTGGTTAGCGTCAGTCTGCCTGCTTCAATTTCTTCGGCAAACATTTCGGCGGTACGTGTTGCTGCAGCCGTCATAATATCGAGGTTACCAGCATATTTTGGAAGGTAATCACCTAAACCTTCTACTTCCATAAACATACTCACTCGATTTCCATCAAAAATCGGGCCATTTTTCAACTTATAACCTGGCACATACTTTTGAACTTCTTTAAGCATTGCATGAACGGATGCGGTAATTGCTTCCTGATCTGGCTCTGTTTCTGTTAAACAATGAACCGTATCGCGCATCATTAAAGGAGGCTCGGCAGGATTCAAAATAATAATTGCTTTACCTTTTTTCGCGCCGCCAACTTTTTCAACTGCACTGGATGTTGTAAACGTAAATTCATCGATATTTTTACGCGTTCCTGGTCCCGCAGATTTTGATGAAATAGTCGCGATAATTTCACCGTATTCAACAGCCTGAACTTGGCTAACTGCCGCTACCATTGGAATAGTTGCCTGGCCGCCGCACGTTACCATGTTGACGTTCATTTCTTGCTCACCCACGTGATCTTTTAAATTCACTGGCGGCACACAAAATGGACCAATCGCAGCGGGTGTTAAATCAATAACCAACACACCTTTTTCTTGAAGTTTCCGGTTATTTTCACCGTGCACATAAGCAGAAGTTGCATCAAAGGCGATTTGAATATTGTCTTCTTCAATATGCTTTAGCAGACCGTCAACACCTTCGTGTGTTGTTTTTAGGCCTGCTTCACGCGCTTTTAATAAGCCGTCAGAATTTTCGTCGATTCCCACCATCCAAACTGGGTTTAAGTTAGTACTGCGTTTAAGCTTTGCCATTAAGTCGGTGCCGATATTACCGGAACCAATCATTGCACAATTAATTGCCATTTCTTATTCTCCTAAATTAAACGAAGCGAACGCCGCATGAACCGATACCACCAATGCTTACTCGCATTGAGTCGCCGGCTTTTGCATCGACCATCGCACATAATGCGCCAGACAAGATAATTTCGCCTGCTTTCAAGGTAACACCTAATGCGCCCATTGTGTTAGCCAACCATACCATTGCATTCACTGGTGAACCTAACGCCGCTGCGCCAGCACCTGTATGCATAAGTTCGCCATTTTTCTCTAGCACAAGTCCACAAACACCTAAATCTACTTTACGTGGATCAACCATTGTGCCGCCTAACACCAAATAACCACATGACGCGTTATCTGCAATGGTATCTTGGATTTTAATTTTCCAATCAGTGATACGAGAATCGACAATTTCAAAACAAGGCATCACTGCTTCTGTTGCCGCTAGGATGTCTGCACTCGTCAGCCCTGGGCCGCATAAATCTTTCTTTAAAATGAACGCGATTTCGCCTTCAGCTTTTGGTTGAATCATTTTTTCAGAGACTGGGATTTCTTGGCCTTCTGAAATAATCATATCAGTTAACAAATAACCAAAATCTGGTTGGTATACGTCCAACATGTTCATGACCACTTTACTGGTCACACCAATTTTTTTACCAACAATGCTTTCACCTGCATCTATGCGACGCTTTAGCATTTGGTGCTGAATTTTATACGCATCTTCAATCGTCACGTCTGGTGAACGTTCGGTGATTGGCGCAATCGTTTGACGTGTGATTAACGCGTTGTACAGCTCATCACCGTATTGAATAATTTTATCTTGATCCATTGTTATTCCTTATAATTTAATACAAACGTTGGTGAGTTCTGTGTAGAACTCTAACGAATAATGACCACCTTCACGGCCCGTTCCTGATTGCTTAGCTCCACCAAATGGCGTGCGTAAGTCACGTAGGAACCAGCTGTTTACCCAACAAATACCCACATCCATTTGCGCAGACACCCTGTGTGCTCGAGATACGTTTTCTGTCCAAACAGAAGCCGCTAAACCGTACGGCGTATCGTTAGCCAATTTAATGGCTTCGTCTTCCGAGTCAAATGGAGTGATGTGCGTACAAGGGCCAAAAATCTCTTCTTGAACAACCGTTGCTGTTTCTGGCAAACCCGTCCAAATTGTTGGTTGAATCCAATAACCGTCGGCTAAATCATCCGGCATGTCAGGAATACCACCGCCCGTTACCACCGTAGCGCCTTCATCAACCGCTGATTTGTAATAGCTCAATACTTTTTCACGGTGTGACTTACTAATAAGCGGCCCCATGTTTGTTTCTGAGTCTTCAGATTTGCCTAACTTAAGCGCTTCTGCGCCTTCTTTTAAACGCGCTACAAATTCATCAAAAATTGGGCGCTCAACATATAAGCGCTCAGTACCCAAACAAACTTGGCCACAGTTAGCGAATGCTGAACGTAATGTTCCTTCAATGGCTTTATCCATGTCGCAATCAGCAAACACTATACCTGCGTTTTTACCGCCAAGTTCTAATGACGAATCGCGCACACCCACTGATGCTGCTTTAGCAATGCGTTCACCCGTTGGTGTTGAGCCTGTAAAGGTAATTGCGTCTAGACCAGGGTTGGTAATAAGTGCTTCACCAACTTCACGGCCAGGACCTAAAATGACGTTATAAACACCTTTTGGCACGCCTGCATCGTTCATTACTTCGCCCAATAAGGTCGACGTCAATTGTGTTTCTTCAGACGGCTTAACGACCACGGTATTACCACACGCTAATGCCGGTGCAATTTTCCATGTCATTAACAATAGCGGTAAATTCCAAGGCCCAATCACGCCGATAACACCTTTTGGTTTACGTACTGTGTAATTGATTGCGCCTGTACCATCAGGAGTTGGCATGTGGAACGCTTCATCCGCTGCATTTTTAATCGTATCAGCAAATACTTTGAAGTTAGCCGCGCCACGTGGAATATCAATATGGCTTGCTAAAGAGTAAGGCTTACCGGTATCTAAACATTCAGCCGCTAGAAACTCGTCAAAACGCGCATCAATGCCATCTGCGATTTTATATAAAATATCAACGCGGTCTTGTAATGAAAAGTCAGCCCAAGGGCCTTTTAACGCAGCATTTGCCGCATCAACAGCTTCGCCAACTTGCTCAACACTTGTTTGGTGATATTTACAAACTAACTCACCGGTTGTTGGTGAAAAGATATCGCCAAACTCACCTGACGTTACGTACTCACCGTTAATAAAGCCTTTAACTTCTCTCATATTTATCTACCTAAATCTTTGTTATTTAATCGAATCTATGCCCGCTTGCGCGCACAGAATATCTTCTTCTTCTGAGCCACCTGAGACACCAATCGCACCAATCAGTTCATCGCCTTCCATAATCGGCAAGCCACCACCAAAGGTAACCACTCTTGGCCTTGCAACAATACCTGCTTGCAATTGCGTATTACCTTCAAGTGCGCCAGCCCAACCCATCGTTGGAAAACCAAAACCAGCAGACGTGTAAGCCTTATCTTTAGCGATACCCATGGATGGCAAAAATGAATTATTCATCCGCAAAAAAGCGATTTCTGTTGCAGAACTATCAACCACGCAGGCATTAATTCCAATACCCAGCTCCTTTGCTTTTTCAACTGCTGCCTGCACCGCAGTGCAAGCAGCTTGTGTTGAAATATTTTTACTTGTAATACTATTACTCATGCGTTTACGACGTTACGCCCATAAAGCTATCAACCAACTGACGTGAATGATAGAAAATAGCTTGGCCAACATTATCAGCATTCCACGTTAAAACTGGGCTATCTGGGTAGACATAGCTATCTTCGGCGAATACTTCATTCCGATTACCAGAAGGATCAAAGAAATAAATAGTTTTTCCACGTGTCAAACCATGACGTGTTGGACCTGTTTCATGAGGAATATCTTCCATTGAAATAATATCTGCCGCTTTAAGCACTTCTTCCCATGAACCCAGTAAGAAAGATGCATGGTGTAACTTGCCTGATTCTTCAGAACGAATAAAGGCAATATCGTGCGCCTTAGTGCTACACGTTAAGAACGCTGCAATTTGTACATCTCCATCAACTATTTGTTCAGTTAATTGAAACTCCAGCGCTTCTTTGAAGAACTTTACGTTTTCATCAAAGTTATCTCCATACAACAGGCAATGGTCAAAACGAATTACTTCCATGCCTTTAAGATCACGTCTCCAAGGTGCTGGGTTCGTTGTAGAAATACCATTACCTACTTGCTCTTTTTCAGCATATAGGTCAAACGTGTGCCCTGCTGGTGCAGTAAATCGAACACGTTCACCACAACCATTTAGTTCACCCGCAGCAACTCTAGTTGTTTCAATACCGAATTTTTTTATATTTGATTCAAAGCGGCTTAAGTCTTGCTCAGTAGCCACTTTAAATGCCATGTGGTCCATACCAGAACGATCAGAAGGCTCCAATACCAAAGAGAACTTATCTTGTTCATCCCAACACTTTAAATACACACGCCCTTGATCGTCACGATCCGTTTCAAGCAAACCCATGTTTTCAACATAGTGGTTTAGCGATTCTTCCATATCCAACACTCTAAGTTGAACATGCCCTGGACGTAAAATTCCGGTCATTGCCATGATGGTTCTCCTGTTATATTTAACGTTTTAAATAATACCTTCGGCTCACATGAGCACTGTTTTTTACTACTTATTAACGGCCTTATTTAGCTTACCAATCACACTCAGTCGAATATCCGATTGAGGAAATATACGGCATGCTAAAACAACACCTTCAGCCTCTTCTTCAGCGGTTACGTGATCCCTGCTCATCTTCTTGCTGGCATAATCACCTTCAAGTACACGCACTTTACAAACACCACAACCACCACTTCTACAACCAACCGGTATGCCTTTTTTACCTAATTGCTGCATACCTGCCAATACGTGTTTCGTTTCACCACAAGCATATTGTTCACCTGTGTCTTCAATCGTTATTTGAAACGTCACGCTATCGACTAAATATTTCTAAATAACGGACTCTTCTTACTTTCAGCTTCAGCATCTGCCGCACTAAAGAATTTTTCCATGAACATGTCTTTCTCAAACAACCGTGCGCGCATTAACATCGTAATACAGGCATCAATCATCATTGGAGGCCCACACATATATGCGCGATAGCCTTCAAATTTATTGTTCATATGTTCTTTAGCTACTTCATGGATATAGCCGGTAGGACCATCCCATTCAGGCTCAATATCAGGGCCGGACAAACCTGGAACATACGTAAAGTTCTCGTATTTTTCAGCAAGCTCTTCAAATAAATCTTTGTAGAACAGCTCCTCAAGGTTTCTTGCACCTTGATACAAGATAATCTCGCGCTTATCACCCGATTCCAACAAGTCCAATACCATTGATTTTGGACTCGCCAAACCTGAACCACCACCGAAAAACGCCATCGGCTTATCATCCGACGTTCTTAGGAAGAAGTGCCCGTAAGGTGCAGACAATTCAAGCGTATCACCTACTTTTAATTCGTTATGAATCCATGTTGTGCCTTCACCACCTGGGATTAATGCAATATCGAATTCAAGAACTGTTTTTTCGTTAGGTGATTGCGCCATTGAAAATGGGCGCGGTGTATCCAAACCAGGAATATGTAGATTTGCATATTGACCAGATTGAAACTCCACTTCATCGCCATCAATCTCTATAAATACACCAACGATTCTAGGCGTCAATTTTTCAATTTTAACCACTTTACCCGTAAAATCTCGAACTGGGATATTCGCCGCATCTCGCTCTTCTTCAACGTCTGCTTCAATAACAAGGTCAGATTCCGGTATTGAACAGCACGTTAAACATTTTTCACCGTATTCAAAATCCATCAATGCAAATGGCGATGCTTCATCACCCACCAGCACCTCACCCTCTAATACATCCACTTTACAAGTACCACATAAGCCGTGCCCACAGGCATGCGGCAAGTAAACACCTTGTCTTAAGGCCGCGTCCAAAATAGTTTGGTCGTCTTCAACTTCAATCGTAATGCCTAACGGCTCAATGGTGACTTCAAAGCTCATCGTTTATAACCTTGTTCCATTAACACCCATCAAGCCAGGTGTTTTAAAACGGATTAAAGACTTATGACCCACACCGTTATCTTTCAGTGATTTTTCCATATCCGGCGCGAACGAAGCGCCATCTAATACCCACTCAACTGCTGCCCAATCAATTTTTTCATAATCTTCGTGATAAGAAAACACACCTGCCATCACCTCAGACACCAATGCTTGAAACGGCATTTCAGGCGGTAACGGGAACGCTTGCGCGGCTGAAAACAGTAAATGATCATCCCAACTTACGTAAACCAGTTGGTTGCCGTGAAAATTTTCTACTTTATCTCTGACGATATCTACGTAACCGTCTTTTGCTATAACTGCCATTTTTATCTCCTAACTTTAATCCGCAAGCCTTAGGCTTCCTTCACTTTTTTGTCCGCGCCCTTCCATTCCTGCCAACGCGCGTGATCTTGAGAACCGATATAATCGCCGCCATCTTCTGGTGCGAATTTATACCACTCAAGCACTTCTGGAATGGTTGCACCACCACAGTTACCTTGGAATATTTGATGCACTGGCAACCAAGCTTGCGTGTACTTTTCTGGCTCATGATCAAAAATATCTTTACAGCCGTCAGAACAAGTATGGTATTTGTCACCCTTATATTCAGACACTCTAAAGCTAAGCTGCATTGGATCTGTTTCCACTTCTGTGAAAATCATTGGAATTTGACATATTTGGCATAACTGAGGTAACGCTGCTAAATATTGGAACGTTCCTTCTTCTTTTTGCTTTGCCCAATGTTCAAAACGTGGGCGATAGTATTTATCAAACGTATTTGGATATTTTTCTGACAACCAATCCATTTTTTCTTCTGTTGGTAAGAACGTATGGAAACCAGTCGCATTGCCCAATAGACAGAATACTGACCACACTTGATGACTGATATGTTCTGCTTCTGCTGTTGCCAATTCATGGTACTTAGGCATTCTAAGCCCGTATCGTGACAAATCTTCAAATAACGCACCGCCGTTTTCAACAAAGTAAACATCCCACGCTTCTTTCCAAGACAGCGGGCTAACAGTCAACATGTAATCTTGCATTGCTGACACTAGCGCTAATAAACGATACGCTCTCCAGAAATGCTTATCCATCCAGCGCTGAACAATTGGCAAATTATCTTCATGCTGTTCAAGCATAAATTTAATAATTTCAAGGCCGAGCGTCATATGACGCGACTCATCAGACTGCGCTGAGAAGCCAAAGGTTACCGTTGCCATATCACCGTTGTAAGCAGCACCCGACATAAACGGCACGAACAACATATTTGTTAACACATACTCAAACGCAAATGAGATTGATGTAATAAACTCGAAAGGCCCTGCTGTCATCGCATCTTCAGCAAATGACTTAGGCACAGACAGATACCAAACACGGTCAAACTGATAGAACGGGTCATGCAAGCCATTGAAATGCTTGTTGTAGTGACTAATCGTATGAACCTGAGTTTGCTGATGACGCAATTCATCAATTGCCTGCATTTGACACGCAACACGTGCACCGTCACCACGGAAGTGGCGACCCAAATGAGCAAAACCACGATGAGCCGCGTATTCAATTGGCGTTACACCTGTAATGAATAATTTAATCGCGCTTAAGTAGCTGGCATCGGACAGGTTTGTTTGACCGTTGTTTTGCGCGAAACTATCAATAACCGCGTACAGTTTTTTCTCTTTTTCCGCTTGGAATTTCCAATAAGCATCCATCGTTAAACGGAATGGGTCTTCCCATTTATCCCAATCGGTAATTTTAATTCCTTCAAATGAATCGTATGGAAACACATCATCCATATCTTGATGCGTTGTTTCCCAACCCATCCCACGCGTTAATAACTCGTAACGTTTACGTAAATTTAGTTTTTTTGCTGGCATTTTAGTATCCTCTTTAGCTCTGGCGGTTAGTGCCAGCTAAGTTCAAATTTATCTTCGTCTTCATCAACATTTCCGGCCAATGAAACAAGAACAAGATGGAGCTCTTGCACATCCCATTCGCGACCAATCTGCTCTTCAACCGTTTCACGCTTAACTATTAAGCGCCCGGCGGCTTCCATACGCACCATTCCAGGCTGATATTGAATGTTAGCGTCAGGATTATCTATTTCTACCGACTCAATAATTGGGCGCGCATCTTCATTATCTTGAACGATTAAAAATACCGTGTTTTTCTTAGCTGTCATGGTTAGTTCCTTTTCAATCCAGTCATGCCATTTTTAGTCAGGCGGGCTAGTAATTCTTCTTTAACTTCTGTTAATTGCTCAATACCATCAGCACCGAATGCTTTCGCGGCAACTGGCTCTAACGCACCCACCAATCTATCGGTCCACTTATTTGTCCATTTGCTTAATAATTCTTGGTTAGCTTCTGATTCTTTTGCCGTTACTTTAGCTAATGCATTTGTCCAACGAACGGTTTCTTTATACCAATCGTCCATAAACTCAGTCAGCATGGCGATAGTTGCACCACCTTCCTTTGTTAGTTTTTTCTCAAAACGGTCATATAAAAGCGGAAACACTAAGCCATCAAGCACAAAGTTTTGCGCAACCATTAACTCAAACCAGTCATCCAATACAAACATATCTTCAATCGCGTGACGCAAGCCTTGCCATTCAGGCGCTTCCATCCAAGCTATCTTGCCCGCATCTAAGCTTGTCTCTTCATTGCCGTCTAACAACAAACCAAGGCGCGTAACGTATTGAGCCATACCCAATCGGTCCATCGCATTAAACATGCACACTGTACTGAAATTGGAGCCATAACACTCATCCGTCATTTGGCAGTTATTCATGTTCGCTGCCCACTCCACGTGACGCAACGGCACTAAAATTTCACGTGCTGCTTGTTTTACTTCTTCTGGCACAGAATCAAACAAATCACGCTTATCAACAAATGCAAAGTTATGCTCTGCCACGTCTTGCTGTTTAGCGCGCGCGATTGTATACGTACCATAATAATATTGGCGGGGATCAGCAAAGCTATACCAATCTTCCATCACAATCGCCGTCTTGCTCACATCGTAAAGCTCATGATTCTTATCCCAAAGTGGGCGGTAATGAAAATTTGTTGTTGGCTGAATGTCGTAAACCGCTTCTTGATAACGAGAAGCAGGCTTCTTGTCGCCAAAGCGTTCTTTTAAATTGCCATACGACAATCTAACCGGCCGTATGGTTTTTGCTGAAATCTCAATACTCATGTATTTCTCCTACCCTTAAAATATTAATCTTATTGTTTATAAATCGTTTTCGTCAAAGCCTGGAACACCGAAACGCCACTTTAACTTGTCGTAATCAACGGCCGCTTCTTGCTCAGGTGTTAAGTGCTTCACCTGATTGGTTTCACAAAACTTTTTAAAGTGCTCAAAAGGCAACACCAACTCAACGTTAATGGTTGGGTCTTTTATTGCAAATTCAAATTCAACGAACTTTTCATTAACGACATTCGTTACCCGCACATAGCGTTGCCCTGGAATGCCTGCAATATCTTTGTTTGTCATAGTCATCCTATTACCTGGAGCAATATATATGCCACCAACACTAAACCCTTGTTGCTACTAACACTCAGCAATAGTCAAGTTACGCACCCACTCACACAAACTCATAATATTTCATCAAATGATAAAAAATCAGGGCTATTTAATTAGAGCGTCGCACTGTTAACAATACGTGTATACACCCCAAGACTCAAGCACTTTTAACGGCATAAGGAATACAAACAACTTACCACGTTGGCGCGAGTTCTTTCGCGGCGGCAAGGTTAAATTTCTGGCGTGTACATATCTGAGAAAAAGTTAGCTGGCATCAAACTTTTATTTGCAATTAACAAATCTGCCACGGCCTTCACCATGGCAGGCGAGCCGGCTGAATACGCTTCCCACTCAGACATATCACTTGGCATTAAACGCTCAACCACGTCGGTAATTAAACCGGTATGTCCATCCCAATCTTCTTGATCAGATAATGCTGGGTGGAAATGAAAACCTTGGTACTTATCGGCTAATGCGTGCATGTAGTCAGACTCTAGCAATTCATCCTCTTCACGGCAGCCTAGAAAATAATGAACTTCACGATGCGCCAGATGATTAGATTCGTCTAAATAATGAATCATAGAGCGGATATAACTCGCGCCTGATGCCCCCGCCACAAACACCACATTACGGTCACTGTCTTCGCGTAAAAAAGCACTGCCCATTGGCATGTGCAGTTGTAACGAATCACCTTCTTTTAACGAGTACAAGTAAAGAGCACCATCTCCAAACTTATCTTCCTTAACCAACAGCTCCACCTCACCTTTTTTGCTAGGTGATGAAGCAATCGAATAATAAGCGGCCTTATCTGAGTCTGGCAATAATACGGCCAAATATTGGCCGGCCTTAAAATCAACTGAATCTGGCGCTGTTAATTTAATTCTCAGTAAAATAATGCCCTTACTAACAGGCGCTGTATAGGTCACTTGACCGGTATGCGTTACATTCATTTAAAACTCTCGTGTTAACTAAAAAAAGGCCGCACAAAACATTTTATGCGGCCGATATTAATTTATTGCCTCATCTAACAAATTACAACAACGGATGCCCTGACAGACCATACTGCGTGCGACCATACGCCATCATATTGTCTTCATAAATTTGGCCCAAATGGATATACACCATAAAGGCATCACGAGCCGCCGTTTCAAGCGGGTCACCACTGCCTGTAGAAGACGCACCTAACAGGCTCATCGCATGGAAAGCCAAATCGGATGCTTCTTTACCAATATGCGAACGCCAAGCACTCATTTTATTTTTTTCTTGCTCTGAAACAACCGGCGTACCCGCTTCAATCCAATCTTCCAACTGGTCAACATAACGTGTATTCATCGCCTCAATAGCATCCACTTTCACCATTACTTCCGCAAGGTTACGTTGCGCAATCGGTGATTCCCACTCTTTCATGTTATATAAAATACGTTGGCGACCTTCTACACGTACTTTTAAATCACGCGCAACGCGTTGTGCAATACCCGTGGAAATAGCCGGAAAACCCAAACAGAAAAAGGCCATAAACGGTACTTTGAAAATCGGCTCATCCGAATAATGCCCGCCCACAGGCTCACCTTTATTTTTCGCATTTAAAACAGGCAGAATACGGTGCCAAGGAACAAAAACATCATCTACTTTTACACTATGACTGCCCGTACCACGTAGGCCAAACGGGTTCCAGTCTTCAATCACTTCAAGCTGGGCCTTTTCAACATTCACCAAACAAGGCTGCGGATCTTCACTCGGCACTTGAACAATAGCGCCTAAGCCCATCCAGTCATTCCATAACACACCGCTACCAAATGACCATTGACCGGAGAGCCTAACACCACCGTCAACGTATTCAATTTTGCCTAACGGCATGAAAATATCGCCGGTTAATTTATCACTGTCGTACACTTCTTGGCGGCCCTTTTCATCCAAAAAGGCAACCCATTGCTCATGCAACACAACGAAATACACCAACCACGCAGCCGATGCATTGTAATTAGCAATCGTCCGAACAATTTCTGAGAACGTAAACGCACCAATACCGGAACCACCGTACTGTAATGGCCTTAAGGCTTTATGCATCTCAAGCTCATGAACATAATCACGTAATTCTAGGGGAAAGCAACCTGCCTTCTCGGCCGCTGCCACCATCGGCTCCGCTTTCTTACCAATTAAATTAGCCCGTCTTATCCACTCGTCATGTTCTATTACAGCCATCTATTGCTCCCTCATTCATTTTTTAATTATCAATGCATACTAAGCGCTCAACAACCAACATGCCAGCACTTCATATTAAATTAATGACCCTAATCAATACCCGATCACAAAGTGCTTTCTTTAAATAACTAAACCTTATACATTAAAGCGATTAAAGCGATTAAAGCGATTAAAGCGCTGCTATTTTCAAGGCTAATCAAAACAATAAAACCGCTTTATTTTAATTATTCTAAATTCAATGGAGGTCAGCGTGAGCGAAGATAAAAAACCTGTAAAAAAACCCATGACCGGCGACGAATACTTAGAAAGTTTGAATGATGGACGCGAAGTTTATATTTTTGGCGAACGCGTTAAAAACGTTACCACACACCCTGCCTTTAGAAACTCCGCCCGCATGACAGCTCGTATGTACGACGCCATGCACGATGAATCAAAAGCCAGCATATTAAGATCCCCTACAGACACCGGTAGCGGCGGCTATACGCAACCTTTCTTTAAAGCACCACGGTCTGTTGACGACCTTGTCGCTTCGCGTGACGCCATTGCCGAATGGCAACGCATTGGCTACGGCTGGATGGGGCGCGCGCCAGATTACAAAGCCAGTTTTATTGCATCCATGGGCGCTATGCCAGAGTTTTTTGGTGAATATGAAGGCAATGCGCGCCGTTGGTACAAAGATACTCAAGAAAACCTACTGTACTGGAATCACGCCATTGTTAACCCACCGATTGACCGCGACAAAGGCAGCGCAGAAATTGAAGACATTTGCATTCACGTAGAAAAAGAAACCGATGCCGGCATTATTGTTTCAGGCGCCAAAGTAGTCGCCACTAACTCTGCCCTTACTCATCAAAACTTTATTGGCTTATATGGCGTGCCCGTTAAAGACCCAAATTACGCGGTAATTTTTACACTACCCATGAACTCACCCGGGTTGAAAATTATTTGCAGAACATCTTACGAATACGCCGCCGGCGCAATGGGTTCTCCTTATGATTACCCGCTTTCCAGCCGGATGGATGAAAACGATTCAATTCTCGTTCTAGATAAAGTATTAGTCCCTTGGGAAAACGTCTTTGCCTATCGTGATATAGATGTCGTCAATAAATTTATCTTTGGCTCCGGCTTTATGATGCGCGCCTTATTTCATGGCTGTACTCGCCTAGCGGTTAAATTAGACTTTATCACCGGCCTATTGATGAAAGCCGTAGAAACCACCGGTGCAGATAAATTCCGTGGTGTACAAGGCAGAATTGGCGAAGTGCTGGCTTGGCGAAACTTATTTTGGAGCCTAACTGATGCGATGGCACGCAACCCATCACCTTGGGGTGAGAATGGTGCGGTACAAGTCAATGCAGAAGCGGCAAGCGCCTATCGCGTATTTGCACCGATGGCGTACCCAATGATTAAAGATTTAATCCAAAAAGACTTAGGTGCCGCGCTCATTTACTTACCATCTCATGCAGCCGATTTTAAAAACCCTGAAATAAGACCTTTCTTGGATCGTTTTGTACGCGGGTCTAACGGCATCTCTGCTGAGCAACGGGTAAAAGTCTTGAAACTCCTATGGGACTCAATCGGTAGCGAATTTGGTAGCCGCCATGAATTATACGAACGCAATTATGCTGGTAACCATGAAGACATTCGCCTGCAGTTGCTTGGCAGCGCAAAAATGTCTGGATTGGCCGGTGAATTAACAGGGTTTGCAGATAAGTGCCTAGGCGAGTATGACCTTAATGGCTGGACCGTGCCTGATTTGATTAACTCCGATGATATTAGTATTTTGAGAAACAAACACAATTTATAAAGATGAAATTGCTTTCTCTGAATGTGGAGAAAAGTAGGGGTGGGAAATGTCATTACAGGTGCATTAACGTCTGACATTTTACCCCCACCCTAGCCCTCCCCCTTAAAGGTGGGAGGGAATTTGGAGTAGCTTTAGCATAATTTATTCCTCTTCCACCTTAAACGGAAAGGAAGTTTATGGATTAGGCTTAATTTGCTCTTCTTCACGCTGAATGGATAGGCACTCTGGGAGAAGCTATGTTTGAGATGCTTTTACCCCTTCCCCCTCGTAGGGGGAAGGTTGGGATGGGGGTTAAAAGTTTAACGCAGGTAAAACTATTAAAACCAAATTGGACCGTATGCTTGACTCAACACACCGTGACATCAACATATTAGCCGCTTTCGGCATACCAAAGAAATGAAAGCCTTGCGGCAGCGATTACACCTTAAACGCTATAAACATCTAATACCGTATCCACCATATCATTATTCAATATGATTTTACGGTAGCAAATTTTCAAACCATCATCTGTTTTACGTAGGCGATGCTCTTGCACACCAAAGTAATTTTGCGCTTTCTTTAAACGATAGCTATTGGTTTGCCATGATGATTTAACAACCACCTCACCTGCATCGTTTTCAGTCACTCTAAAGTTTGTGTTTATATGGCAGGTACGTGGCAAAGGTGTAGAAGCGAACGACAACCCTGTTCTTATGCGGTAAATCCTATCTTCAAGACCCGAACGGTCTCCATAATAAATCAATGATATTTCACGTTTAGGGTCTGATGTTGTTGTGTGCTCATCTTCCCAAGCCGGCATCCAATAAATGGCATCTTTGGTGTACAAATCAATCCACGCATCCCATTCTTTTTCGTCTAACGCGGCAGATTCTGCAATAACAACATCAATGGCGTTTTGTTTGCTCGTGACATCCATGTTATTTATCCTCTGCTTGCTTTTCAGTCATTAGGTCAGCCCAATGCCTATGCTGTGCAATCATTAAGCCTTCATCTTCAAGGTTTGTCCCCGATGAAATAGGATTAATACCCAGCTCTTTCGCGAATTTTTCTGGCCCTTCAACAATATTCTTCTGCCCACGCGACATATCGCTCCAACGCACACGTTCACCAAGGAAACCAATTTGGCTATTATTGAATGCCGTTAAATCATCTGGCGTTGCCATACCGGTGGCGTTAAAAAAATCTTCATATTGGCGTATACGACGCTCACGTGCCTCATCAGACTCACCAATGGGCGCAACACAAAACGTCGTCACTTCTGTTTTATCAACGGATATGGGTCTAAAGTGACGAATCTGTGAACTCATTTGATCCATAATAAAAACATTGGGGTACAAACATAGGTTTCTTAGATAACCCGCCATCCATTTAGCACGCAATTCACCGTGTTCTTTTACCAGTTCATCATATCGGCCAGATACAGCCAAAGGCCTATCGT
The DNA here is from genome assembly GCA_039830885.1 of Cycloclasticus sp. Lineage (GTDB taxonomy): Bacteria > Pseudomonadota > Gammaproteobacteria > Methylococcales > Cycloclasticaceae > Cycloclasticus. Next base: position 1,207 of record JBDOOJ010000022.1, on the reverse strand, counting down.
GTAAGTTAGGGAATTCTGACCATAACAACACATGCCCTTGCCCAAGGTCATAATAACCACCAGGTAAGGCTTTAATATTGCCGATGTCCGCCGCTTTTACAGCATCATCTTCTTGTTTTATTTTTATTCTGTTTCTTACCGTCAGCACGTAGTTGGCGTGGATAGATTCCACGTGATAGCCGTCCACACCATTTTCAGCTTGCAGCTTCCAATTACCATTGTAGGTATAAGTTGTTGCGCCTGGTATCACTTCTAACCCTTCATCAGACTGCTCCACCATCATGTCGATGAGGTGTTTGGCTTCAGCCAAATATTCTTCCAGCGTGCAGGCATCGTCATCTAACACACCAAATACAAAACCACGGTAACTTTCAATGTTACCAATCGATTTTAAGCCTAATTCACTTGGATCGAAGCCATCACTATAACCCGCTTTTTCTGTTTTACCACAATCCAGTAAATCGCCTTTAGTATTAAAACACCAACCATGGAATGGGCACATCAATACTTTTTTATTACCCTTGGTTGTATTAACCAACTGCGAACCCCGGTGAGTACACGCATTAATAAAACCGTGTATCTCACCCTCGCGATCACGTGTAATGATAACCGGCTGACGACCCATATAAGTTGTGTAGTAGTCATTTGGATTTTTAATTTGCGATTCGTGGCACAGGTACATCCAGTTCTTTTCGAAAATATACTTCATTTCCATTTCGAAAAGTTCAGGATCGGTAAACACTCGCCTATCTACCCGGTGAATACCTTTATCCGCATCATCGTATATGTAACTTAAAAAATCGATATCTGGTTTTTTGCCCATAGTGTTTTTCCTATTACTTTCTATTCGCTCTCGCTATTAAATATCAATTCTAAAAGCTTTGCTAACATTTTTTTGTTGAATATGCATTTGCTCACTTATTGGCGCTAACCCGTACACTTTTCTACGCCCAACCTGCTTTAGCATTCGCCTCTTTTGCCAATACCAATTCGCCTTCAGATGCATATTTATCATCCCATTCTTGCAAATGAACGCGCATTTTTTTATGCCATAACGGCGGTATTAAGGTCATTAAGAAATACTGACCTGTACCCCGTATAACGGACACGGATTATGCAGCCTGTTCTTCAAACTGAGATGGAGAAACATATCCCAGTGTTGAATGCCTGCGTTTACGATTATAGAACCCTTCGATGTATTGAAACA
>JBDOOJ010000031.1:0-2294 GCA_039830885.1 Cycloclasticus sp. | reverse complement strand
TGGTGAGTCACTGCTTTGGCCCGTTTACGATATTGAAAAAGCGCTGTTGCTTAAACAGGGCACGGTTGTGCGTTCTGAAAAACAATTACAGATTATTTTAGCAAAAGGCATTTATCGTGGCTTATCTGACGTAGAAGTTGTTGAAGAAAAAAAGAAAGAAGAAGAAAAAAAACGCAGAGTCAAAACAGACAACCCATTTCAGTTGTCATCATTAGGTTTTGCTAACCTAAAAGCTGCTGTAAAGGTTTAGAGTTTATCATTTTGTAGGGCGATCAAGAATAAGAAATATAGCTACAAAAACACGTGGTTATTGGAAGGTGGAACTCTACTTTTAAGATAAAGATAAAGATAAAGATAAAGATAAAGATAAAGTGATTTAAGTCATGGGAGACAGCTAAACGGGTAGGGTAGTTATTATATAATGGCGTGCTAATGCATGAGACTATTGGCCTTGCAATGATATTTAAAACAATAATTATGGGTGTTAAGGAAATGGATTTAGCTAAAAAAAATATAAAAAGAATAAGTGCGCATACAGAGAGGTGTCGTAATAAAATTGTTTGTTTTGTTCTCCTTGTACTTCTGTCACTTCCCATCACAGCAGTTAATGCTACTGGACTAAACTTGGAGGGGCTAGGCATTCGAGCCATTAGCATGGGCGGCGCATTTATTGGCTTAGCGGATGATGCCTCGGCTATTCACTGGAACCCGGCTGGTTTAAGTCAATTAAAAGGCTCTGGTTACACTTTCGGCGTTTACTCAATGACGGCTAAAATTGATGCAAAAAATGGCGTTACAAACAGACGAATAGGTGACACTAATCAGCCGTATGACCCAAATAAAGGTGATCTTTTTCCAGCCTTTTACGCGTCTGAGCCTGCTAACTTTGATGATGAGGATGAACTCTGGCTAGGTGCGGCCACCATGCCTTCATTTGTCGCCTTCAAAAACTATGGTCGTTACACACTGGCAGGCGGTATCTTTGGTTTAGGTGGGGCGTATTCAAGCTATAACGATAAAATAACTGACCCTGTTACAGATGCAGAAATTGAGGCAGATGTTTTTGCCGTTTTGGGATTAATGGCAGTCAACGGCTCGATAGGTTATCAAGTAACAGAAAAGTTTAGCGTGGGTGTTGGTGCTGACCTTCTTCTTAACGTTTGGCGAGGCGATGTCCACAAGGATTACAGAGCACCCGACCCGACGCTAGATTATAACTATGATGCACAAATTCGTAAGTGGGGCTATGGTTTCCAAGGTCACCTTGGCATGCTCTACAAATTTAATGAACAATGGAGCGTTGGCGCAACATACCGCACCGGCTCTAGTATGAAGCTTAAAGGTGATACACGCGTCAGTCTTAAGGGTGGCACTGCTATTACCCCGTTCAAAACTGACGAAAAAAGTGATGGCTATACTGAGTTTGAATACGGCGCTTCATGGGGCGTTGGTGTTGCTTATAAGCCAACAAAAAAATTGACGTTCACTTATGATTATCGAGAAAATGACTGGAGTGACTTTAAGTGGCCAGGTTCTAATGCAAAGTTCGATAATCAAGGTAAATTTCTACAGAATATTGACGAAGACCCCGGTTGGACGCGTGCCCACGGCTATAGCGTTGGTACAGAATACCTACTGAATGACACAATAACTCTACGAGCCGGTTACACAAATGAAAACTCTGGCATTCCTTCGGAGTTTGAAAATCCGGTGACCATTACCATTGGCGATATACAAATCGCCAGCGTCGGTATTGGTATTCAATACGATACGTGGAAGGTGGATGCTCTAGTTGGCACCATGTGGGGTGGTACAGGGCTTGGTGTTGATCACCGTTGTTATGATGTTGGCATAAGCTTTATGCGCATGTTCTAACAAAGAAACGACAAAAACATTCCCTATCATTTGGGGAATGTTTTGCTTTCATTTCGAGCGGACCAATTTAGTTCGTCAATATAAACTAAACGTTTGCATGTTCGTGAACAGTACATCGCAGCATGAATGCCAAATTGACATGGCTCGTAACGACAAGTAGGCAGCAGACCTTGATTGATTATTAGGCCGAGGGCTTTTTAATCACAAGGTATACTCCATAAATGGCGATTAACATGCCGGCAATAGCAATGGGTGTTAGTGACTCATCAAAAAGCCACCATGCTTCAATGGTGGTAACGGGTGGCACTAAATAGAAGTAGCTGGCAACTTGCGTTGTTTTGCCTTCGTGAATCATATGCATCAGTAACAAAATAGCAATAATGGAAAGGCCAAACACTAGCCATATTAACGCGCCGATT
>JBDOOJ010000096.1:0-2337 GCA_039830885.1 Cycloclasticus sp. | reverse complement strand
ACGTTCAATCTTTGATGAATTTGTAGCACGTTTAAAAGAAGGTGCAGAAGCGCTTAAACTAGGCAAATCTGAAGACTCAGAAACAAATATGGGTCCGCTTATTAGTAAGTCTCATCGCGAAAAAGTGTTGAGCTATTACAAAGCAGCAATTGATGAAGGCGCCACAGTTGTAACGGGTGGTGGCATTCCTGACATGCCTGAAGACTTAGCCGACGGTTATTGGATTCAGCCAACAATTTGGACGGGTTTGCCAGAAACAGCAACAGTGGTTCAAGAAGAAATTTTTGGCCCTTGTACACACATCTCACCGTTTGACTCAGAAGATGAAGCGATTAAATTAGCCAATGACACACCGTACGGCTTGGCGTCTTCAGTTTGGACAGAAAATGTATCACGCGCACACAGAGTTGCAGCACAAATGGATACCGGTATTTGCTGGGTAAACAGCTGGTTCCTACGTGATTTACGCACACCGTTCGGTGGCGCAAAGCAATCAGGAACGGGCCGTGAAGGTGGCCATTATTCGTTAGAGTTCTACACAGAGCTCACCAACGTTTGTATTAAATTATAAGGAATAACAATGGATCAAGATAAAATCATTCAATACGGTGACGAGCTGTATAACGCGTTAATCACACGTCAAACCATCGCGCCAATTACCGAGCGTTCACCAGAAGTGACAATTGAAGACGCATATAAAATTCAGCACCAAATGCTAAAGCGTCGCATAGATGCAGGTGAAAAGATTGTGGGTAAAAAAATCGGTGTGACCAGTAAAGTAGTCATGAACATGTTGAATGTTTACCAGCCTGATTTTGGTTACTTGCTAACGGATATGATTGTGTCCGAAGGTCAGGAAATCCCTATATCTGAGAAAATGATTCAACCAAAGGCCGAAGGTGAAATCGCATTTATTCTCAAAAAGGATTTATGCGGACCTGGCTTAACCAATGCAGATATCTTAGCGGCTACAGAAGCAGTCATGCCATGTTTTGAAATTGTTGATTCACGCATCACTGATTGGAAAATAAAAATTCAAGACACCATTGCAGACAATGCATCATGTGGTTATTTAGTGTTAGGTGGTACGGCAGTTGATCCACGTAAAGTGGATTTAGGTGTTTGTGGACTTGTGCTAGAGAAAAATGGCGAGTTAATGCACACAGGTGCAGGCGCAGCAGCGTTAGGTTCACCCGTAAATGCGATGACATGGTTGGCCAATACAATGGGTGCGCTTGGCGTTACTTTAAAAGCAGGCGAAATTATCTTGTCTGGCGCGTTATGTGCCATGGTGGATGCAAAAGCCGGTGATTCAATGCGAGTCAGCATTGGTGGTATCGGTTCATGCGGCGTTCGCTTCGTATAATTTAGGAGAATAAGAAATGGCAATTAATTGTGCAATGATTGGTTCCGGTAATATCGGTACCGACTTAATGGCAAAACTTAAACGCAGCGCTAATCTAAACCCCGTTTGGATGGTGGGTATTGACGAAAATTCTGATGGCTTATTAAAAGCTCGCGAAGCGGGTTTAAAAACAACACATGAAGGTGTTGACGGCCTGCTAAAACATATCGAAGAAGACAATATTCAAATCGCCTTTGATGCAACCTCTGCTTATGTTCACGGTGAAAATAACCGTAAGCTTCAAGAAAAAGGTGTGTTGGTGATCGATTTAACACCGGCAGCGATTGGTCCATTTTGTGTGCCACCAGTGAATTTAAAAGATCACGTGGGTGAGCAAGAAATGAACGTTAACATGGTGACTTGTGGTGGCCAAGCGACCATCCCTATGGTGGCGGCGGTTAGCCAAGTTCAGGCTGTTGAGTATGGTGAAATTATCGCAACCATCTCGTCAAAATCTGCGGGGCCTGGAACACGTAAAAATATCGACGAATTTACGTTTACAACATCGAGTGCTGTTGAAAAGGTTGGTGGCGCGAAAAAAGGCAAGGCGATTATTATTTTGAACCCTGCCGAGCCACCTTTGATGATGCGAGATACGATCCACTGTTTAACAGAAACAGAGCCAGACCAAGAGGCAATTACCGCGTCTGTTCATGCAATGATTAAAGAAGTTCAAAAATACGTACCAGGGTATACATTAAAAAATGGCCCTATCTTTGATGGTAACCGCGTGAGTATCTTTATGGAAGTTGAGGGCTTAGGTGACTACCTTCCAAAGTATGCAGGTAACTTAGATATTATGACAGCTGCAGCAACACGTACTGCCGAAATGTTTGCCGATGAAATAGAAGCGGGCAGACTGACGCTAACCAAGCTAAGTGCTTAGGAGAGAATGATGGACTTAAAAGGCAAAAAAATAAGATTACATGACA
>JBDOOJ010000003.1:0-2337 GCA_039830885.1 Cycloclasticus sp. | reverse complement strand
TGTCATGTAATCTTATTTTTTTGCCTTTTAAGTCCATCATTCTCTCCTAAGCACTTAGCTTGGTTAGCGTCAGTCTGCCCGCTTCTATTTCATCGGCAAACATTTCGGCAGTACGTGTTGCTGCAGCCGTCATAATATCTAAGTTCCCTGCATACTTTGGAAGGTAGTCACCTAAGCCTTCAACTTCCATAAAGATACTCACGCGGTTACCATCAAAGATAGGGCCATTTTTTAATGTATAGCCTGGCACGTATTTTTGAACTTCTTTAATCATTGCATGAACAGACGCGGTAATTGCCTCTTGGTCTGGCTCCGTTTCTGTTAAACAGTGGATCGTATCTCGCATCATCAAAGGTGGCTCGGCAGGGTTCAAAATAATAATCGCCTTGCCTTTTTTCGCGCCGCCAACCTTTTCAACAGCACTCGATGTTGTAAACGTAAATTCGTCGATATTTTTACGTGTTCCAGGTCCCGCAGATTTTGATGAAATGGTTGCGATAATTTCACCGTATTCAACGGCTTGAACTTGACTAACCGCCGCCACCATAGGAATCGTAGCTTGGCCACCACAGGTCACCATGTTAACGTTCATTTCTTGCTCGCCGACATGGTCTTTCAAGTTAACCGGTGGCACGCAAAAAGGGCCAATCGCAGCCGGTGTTAAATCAATCACTAACACGCCTTTTTCTTGAAGTTTACGGTTATTTTCACCGTGAACATAAGCAGAGGTTGCATCAAAAGCAATTTGAATATTATCTTCTTCAATATGCTTTAACAGACCGTCAACACCTTCGTGTGTTGTTTTTAAACCCGCTTCGCGAGCTTTTAATAAGCCATCAGAATTTTCGTCAATACCCACCATCCAAACGGGGTTTAAGTTAGCGCTGCGTTTAAGTTTTGCCATTAAGTCGGTACCGATATTACCGGAACCTATCATTGCACAATTAATTGCCATTTCTTATTCTCCTAAATTATACGAAGCGAACGCCGCATGAACCGATACCACCAATGCTTACTCGCATTGAATCACCGGCTTTTGCATCGACCATCGCACATAATGCGCCAGACAAAATAATTTCACCTGCTTTCAATGTAACGCCTAACGCGCCCATTGTGTTAGCCAACCATACCATTGCATTCACTGGTGAACCTAACGCCGCTGCGCCAGCACCTGTGTGCATAAGCTCGCCATTTTTTTCTAATACAAGACCGCATACACCTAAATCAACTTTACGTGGATCAACCATTGTGCCGCCTAACACCAAATAACCACATGACGCGTTATCTGCAATGGTATCTTGGATTTTTATTTTCCAATCAGTAATACGTGAATCAACAATTTCAAAACACGGCATCACAGCCTCTGTCGCCGCTAGAATATCTGCACTAGTAAGTCCAGGCCCACATAAATCCTTCTTAAGAATAAACGCAATTTCGCCTTCTGCTTTTGGCTGAATCATTTTTTCAGACACAGGAATTTCTTGGCCTTCAGACACAATCATATCCGTTAGCAAGTATCCAAAATCAGGTTGATAAACACCCAACATGTTCATCACAACTTTGCTGGTCACGCCAATTTTTTTACCGACAATGCTTTCGCCTCCATCAATTCGGCGCTTAAGCATTTGGTGTTGAATTTTATACGCATCTTCAATCGTTACTTCTGGTGAACGCTCGGTAATTGGCGCGATGGTTTGACGTGTAATTAACGCGTTATACAGTTCATCACCGTATTGAATAATTTTATCTTGATCCATTGTTGTTCCTTATAATTTAATACAAACGTTCGTGAGTTCTGTGTAGAACTCTAACGAATAATGACCACCTTCACGGCCTGTACCTGACTGTTTTGCTCCACCAAACGGTGTACGCAAATCACGTAAGAACCAGCTATTTACCCAACAAATACCCACATCCATTTGTGCAGACACTCTATGAGCGCGAGAAACGTTTTCTGTCCAAACTGAAGCTGCTAAACCATACGGCGTATCGTTCGCTAATTTAATGGCTTCATCTTCTGTGTCAAACGGTGATATGTGTGTACAAGGGCCAAAAATTTCTTCTTGAACGACCGTTGCTGTTTCTGGCAACCCCGTCCAAATTGTTGGCTGAACCCAGTAGCCGCCTGATAAATCGTCTGGCATATCTGGAATACCGCCGCCTGTTACAACCGTCGCACCTTCATCAGTTGCTGCTTTGAAGTAGCCCAGCACTTTTTCGCGATGAGACTTACTAATAAGCGGACCCATATTTGTTTCTGAGTCTTCAGATTTGCCTAGTTTAAGCGCTTCTGCACCTTCTTTTAAACGTGCTACAAATTCATCAAAGATTGAACGT
>JBDOOJ010000013.1:0-29813 GCA_039830885.1 Cycloclasticus sp. | reverse complement strand
AATCGTTATTGGTCTTCCTAGCCTATCGGGTAGCCACTAATTAAACTAAAAGTTATAGGATAAGCATGTAGAGCCAAGGGCGGAGTGCTTGCGGACGCGGGTTCAATTCCCGCCATCTCCACCAATTTAAAGGCCAGCTGATTACAGCTGGCCTTTTTAATTCAAATATACTCTATATTCCAAGCGCATCTTTAGCCAAGTCTCCACCTGAACCTTGAAGCGGCCCTAATGGGTTGCGTCGAGATTTTTCGGAATCGATAAACGGCACACCACTCCAAACCTTGTACACCGCCACATTATTATCTAAGACGATCAAGGCATTAAAACGCCAACCAGACTCTATCGTTCTGCGCTTAAAGCCAAGCAAGTCTTTAAAAGCACTGCCAATACGCTTCCTTTTGACAACACCTGGATGCGCCTCATAAGCCTTGCACGCCTCTTGTTTAGCTAAACACTCCCTGACACTTAGCGGCAAGTGTTCTAATTTAACCGAGTTGGTCGGCATGAATTTCTGAATAATATCTAAGTAAGACAATATTTTTACGTTCGGCGTTGAGTACGGGTCAAAACCTAACTGTTTTAATTCTTTTACCGTTGTTTGATTGAGGATAACTTTGTCGTAAGCATCCATTGCTTGTTGAAACGAATCCCAAGGTGACTTTGTGACCTCTTCTGATCTTGGTAACGGACTTCCGCACGCGGTTAAAAATATAACAACCAATAGCATGAAAATTGATAACCTATACTGCATCACACATCGTTTCATTTCTAACACCTCAAGCTAAATTAATACCAATCCTTACTCACTAGGATAGTTGATTCTATAAATTTAGAGCCTAAATATTGCATTTAATTGCATGTTTAAAGACAGTTTATGCGTTGCGTTTTGTTTATCACCAAATCAAAGCCGTATAAGCGTATAATGGTGAATTATCATTTGATAGCAAGCACGAGTTACGTTCAACCTACCGCTATCATTACCTCATAAGTTAAGGCTCTAACATGACATCCGAAACAACTGTAAGCTTCGCTGATTTAGCGTTGTCTGCACCCGTAATGGACGCGATAACACGCATCGGTTACGAACAACCTTCCCCAATTCAAGCTGAAGCCATTCCACATTTACTGAATGGTTTTGACTTAATTGGCACAGCACAAACAGGCACCGGCAAAACAGCCGCGTTTGCTCTACCGCTTTTATCTAACATTGATTTAAAGAAAGCCGAGCCTCAAGTATTGGTATTGGCACCCACCCGCGAATTGGCCATTCAAGTTGCCGAAGCGTTTAAAACATACGCCGGTGGAATGAAAGGCTTTAATGTCCTGCCCATCTACGGCGGTCAACCCATGGAGACACAGTTACGCCAATTAAAGCGCGGTGTCCACGTTGTCGTGGGGACGCCTGGCCGCGTGATGGATCACCTGCGCCGCAAAACGCTCAAACTTAACAGCCTGCGAACCATCGTCTTGGACGAAGGTGATGAAATGTTAAGAATGGGCTTTATTGATGATGTTGAATGGATTTTAGACCAGACCCCCAAGCAACGTCAGGTCGCGCTCTTTTCAGCCACCATGCCTGCGCCTATTCGCCGCGTTGCTGAAAAGTATTTAAACAACCCAAAAGTCGTTAAAATTGCATCCAAAACATCGACCGTTGAAACTATCGAACAACGTTTCTGGTTAGTGAGCGGCTTGCACAAACTTGATGCCCTAACGCGCATCTTAGAAGTGGAAGATTTCGACGGCATCATCATGTTTGTTCGTACTAAGACATTAACCGTTGAATTGGCTGAAAAACTCGAAGCACGTGGTTACTCTGCCTCTGCCATTAATGGTGACATGACGCAGGCTTTACGCGAACGCACGATTACCCAGCTTAAGAAAAAGCAAATTGATATCCTTGTGGCTACCGATGTGGCTGCTCGCGGCATTGATGTTAAACGCATCAGCCACGTTATCAATTACGACATCCCTTACGACACCGAATCATATGTTCACCGGATTGGCCGAACTGGGCGTGCCGGAAGAACGGGCAAGGCTATCATGTTTGTAGCACCTCGTGAGCGCCGTTTATTACGCGCAATTGAACATGCCACAAAGCAAGCTATTAAGCCGATGGAATTACCCACACGCGAACAAGTAAATGAAAAACGCTCGGATGACTTCAAGGCTAACCTTACGCAAATATTAGCTAATAAAAAATTGGACTTTTTCCACCACCTTATCCAGTCATATTTAGATGAACACGATGTTGACCCTATTCAACTCGCTGGCGCATTAGCTTATTTGGCTCAAAAAGATAAGCCGCTTGAACTTGAAGAGTCGTCTAAGAAATCAACACGGAAAGAAGGCAAACCACCACGCGAAGACAGGCCTGCAAGAGGTGAAAGAGGCGACAAGCGCAGCAAGTCATTCAGGCCGGATAAAGAGGACCTGCCTAGAAACAAACGTGGAAAGCCAATCGTTCCAAAAGAGAACTATCGAATTGAAGTGGGTAAAAAGCATAACGCAACACCTGGAGATATCGTTGGGGCTATTGCTAATGAAGCCGACGTAGAGCCTAGAAACATTGGACATATTGAAATATGTGATGACCACAGTTTTATTGAATTACCCGTCGGTATGCCTAAGGTGGTATTTGAAAGCCTTAAAAAAGTCCGCGTGCGCAATCAACCTTTATCTATTGAACACACCGATCACGTAGCCAAGCCTGCAGCCACCTCAGCTAAACCCGCCAAAGACAAAAAGAAGAGCTACACCAAAAAACCGAAAAAGAAGAAAAATAAATCTGCATCTTAATCGGCTATGGAAAATCGAATCACCGAACTTGAAATAAAAGTGGCTTATCAAGAAGACACGATCCAGCAATTGGATCGTGTTATTTGCCAACTACAAGATCAAATGGATTTACTTAAAAAGCAAATTAGGCGACTCCTCGAAAACGCACACGAACCCAATGAGTCGACAGGCGATTTACAATCCGTCATCGATGAAGCTCCGCCACATTACTAATTCTTTACTTAGCTACGTTTAATTCACGCATTTCACGGCATTCACTATGAGCATTAATTGGTACCCAGGGCATATGCACAAAGCCCAAAAGGAAATCAAAGAACGGCTCCCAGAAGTGGACATGTTTATTGAGATTCTCGATGCGCGTATCCCATACAGCAGTCAAAACCCAATGTTAGCCAGCATTCGTGGTGATAAACCCTGCATTAAAATTTTAAACAAAACAGATTTAGCTGAAGATGACAAAACGGCCGAGTGGCAACACTATTTAGAACAAAAAAAGCACACCAAAACATTAGCGCTTAACTTAAATCAACCGAACAAAAGTGAACAAATATTCGCTCTTTGTCGAAAACTTGTGCCAAATAAAGGCACAAAAATCACGCCCATTACTTGCCTTATTACCGGTATTCCAAACGTTGGGAAGTCCACATTAATCAACACCCTAGCCGGTAGAACCATTGCCAAAACAGGCAATGAGCCCGCTGTCACAAAAACTCAACAACGTATTGACCTTGGTAATAATATCATCTTATTCGACACCCCTGGCCTCCTTTGGCCGAAGGTCGAAAACGAAGACAGCGGTTATCGCTTGGCGGTTACAGGTGCTATTAAAGACACTGCTATAGAGTACGATGATATCGCCTATTATGCTGCTGAATACTTACTTGAACATCATTGTGATGCACTTCTTGAACGATACGGCCTAGAGGAAACACCAAGAGATGAGACGGCGCTTTTAGAAGCCGTTGGTAAAAAACGTGGCGCCTTGGTCAGCGGCGGTAAAATCAACCTAAATAAAACATCTGCTATTTTTATCCACGACTATCGCAGCGGCACTTTCGGCAATATCACGTTAGAAACGCCAGCGATGATTGAAATGGAAGTTGCCAAGACTGAAAAAATAATCGCTGAAAAAGCCGCATTAAAAGCGGCTCGAAAGAAAAACTGGAAAAAGAAAAGATAAACCGTTAGATTGTTACGAATACTTTAGAATGGTCATCTACTTTTTTCGCCAAAAGAACAAACCACCACCATCAGACCCTTTACCTTTTGGGTTAGCATAGTCTTTAATGTGGCGATCCACTAGATCTTTAAGGCTCAAGAATTCAGCAACCGAACCTGTTCTAGCGAACTGCTTACGCAACTTGTCAGAAATATCCATCTTTCTAGTACGCCCGCTAGACATCTCCATCGATTCTATAAATGCTTTCGGTTGATCTCTAACCAATTTATCAAATTCATACGTATAGGTTTCTAGCACTTCATTAACAACAATTTTCTCGAAATCACCTGTCGTTCGAGGCGGGCTTGCGCCAGTTGCTGGTGCGAGACGCGCGTTTTTAATTTGTGCGGAATACACTTCTATATCGTCTCTGGATATTAATGGCGGTAATAGTCGCATTAACTGAAGCAACTTTTCTTTTCCGCGTAAACTGGGCTCTCTGGGTTTTTCTTTAACCTCTCCACTGGTTCGGCTAACGCTGCTTGGAACAATCTTTCCTCTAACTTCTTTAAGCTTCTGCGCTTTTTTTCTGCAGCCTCTTCATCAGCACTTACTTCAGAATCGAGAATATCCTCTGCCGTTTTTTTGCCGCTCTTTGACGAATCAACAATGATATAACCTGAATGGTCTGCAACTTTTGCAATCACTTAATTGGTGATAGACACAACTTCACCTAAACCTAGCCCTTCAAAACCAGGTTTTTCAATGATCTTCATCAGTTTTTCTTTTGTTTGAATATAACTCTTTTGATCGAAATCAAGCGTCTTAACCGCGGCGTCGAGAATATTGGTTACGACGGCTTTCTTTTCATCGTAAAACTTGATTTCAGGAGAATTCATTTCAATAGTCTTCTGTATTTTTCTTCAAGTATGGCTTGGATTCTAAATTAATCAAGCAAAAATACTTATTATTCAATGATTTATTACATATTCTTTAAGCACTTACGTAGCTTTTAAATTGAAACATTGACCTTTAAAATTCCTCATCTTCTCTATTAACCCTTTTAGTATAAATGACATAAACCCCACCAAACACCAATAGAAAAATGGCAATCCATTTCACAATTTGTTGTGTGCTGGTTGGCTCGGCACTATTAGGGTGTTGCTCACCTACGTAAAAATCAAACTCTCTACTCGTATCGTGACCCTCTTTATTTAAAAACATCACTTTCCCGTGATAGATCCCTTTTTGTTGCGGCGTAAACTTCAACAACATCGACCCTTGAGGGTATGTATCTAAGGCCAACGCACTTAACGGTTCAACCACAGCACCATTTATATAGCCTATAGAAAAAGAGAACGGCATTTTTTTCGAATCCTCTTCCATAAAGTCCAACACAAGGGTTGTTTCTACTAGGTCAGGCGCTTCCTGACAAAACACTTCTCCTTCTTGGGTTGAAGGCTGATAGGCCGTCAGGTGAATCCCGCGGTCTTTTCCAATCATTAAGGTACATGCACCGTGCTTATTATCAATATTACCGTGCGCAATCGCATAGTTGCTGGCCAGTAATAGTGCTATCAAAATAACTTTCATAGCCTAACGCTCCCTTTATTATTCTTTCTCATAGTCCATTTTAGTGTGTATAAGTTAAATATTAAAGCGAATGTTTTCAAGGCCTAAAACACAAAATCTTGCATATATCGAAACGTTCATCATTTTATTTCGATTTAATTTTCATTAATTATTGTCAGCCGGCCAACATTTGAATTTTTCGTCTATAATACTTTTAACTCTCACCAGCCATTTTTAAGGATATTTTAGATGAACTTTATTGCTAAATTTACCAGCTTTTTATTTCTTGCTTTCATACCGGCCCTAGCTTTTTCCGCAAGCACAGGGGAGCAACCCCAACTTGATCTCACCGATCATACTGTTGGTTATATTGCTTTAGTTATCTTTGGGCTCGCCTACACATTGGTGATTTTTGAAGAACAATTACACTTGGCTAAATCCAAGCCCGTTCTTTTAGCAGCCGGCCTTATTTGGATCCTCATCGCCATTGTTTATCAGCAGCATGGGTTTGATCATGCAGCAGAGATAGCCGTGAGACATAACTTCCTTGAATATGCCGAACTGTTCTTCTTCTTATTGGTAGCAATGACATACATCAACGCCATGATTGAGCGTGGTGTATTTGATGAATTAAGAGGCTGGTTGGTGACTAAAGGGTTTAGTTATAGAGCCCTATTCTGGTTATTAGGCATCCTTGCATTCTTTATTTCACCGGTTGCAGACAACCTAACGACTGCATTGATTATGTGCACCGTAGCACTGACTGTTGGTAAAAAAGAACCTAAGTTTGTTGCTATTACCTGCGTCGTTATTGTTGTTGCCGCAAATGCTGGCGGAGCATTTAGCCCGTTTGGTGACATCACAACACTCATGGTATGGCAAAAAGGCATTATTCAATTTACTGAGTTTTTTGTTCTATTTATTCCTTCTGTTGTCAATTACGTTGTTCCTGCAGCGATTATGCATTTCTTCATACCAAACGGAACTCCAGACCCAATTGAGGGTGAAGCCATTAAAATGAAACGAGGTGGAATAACCGTTGTTGTGCTCTTTGTTCTAACGATCGCCACAGCGGTTAGTTTTCATAACTTCCTTCACTTACCACCCGCTATAGGTATGATGTTTGGGTTGGCATACCTGAAGTTTTTTGCCTATTACCTGAAAAAAACAAAAACCAAAAAGTCTGATGAACAACCCGCTTTGGAAGAAGCATTTGACCAAGGAATGGAATACGAAACTAAAGCACCGCAAGAAGCTGAAAGCTTTGATGTCTTTAAAAAAGTTGCTGGCGCAGAATGGGATACTTTATTTTTCTTCTACGGCGTAATTTTAGCGGTTGGTGGCTTAGGCTTTATGGGTTACTTAGCGATGGTTTCGGAATCTATGTACGGTCAACTTGGCCCAACCACTGCTAATGTTATTGTTGGTGTTCTTTCTGCCATTGTTGACAACATTCCGGTTATGTTTGCGGTGTTAACCATGCAACCTGACATGTCACATGGACAATGGTTATTAGTCACATTAACAGCAGGCGTTGGCGGCAGCTTACTGTCCGTTGGCTCTGCTGCTGGCGTGGCGCTTATGGGGCAGGCACGTGGCATCTACACGTTTGCATCACACCTTAAATGGACACCTGTTATTGCGTTAGGCTACGTAGCAAGCATTTATGTCCACTTGTGGATTAACGCAGCACACATGTAACAAACATTTAACTGAAGCATAGTGAGTGACTCATTATCAGCGCCTGTTTTAGGCTTTGCAGCGAATAGTGGCACGGGTAAAACAACTTTATTAAGCCGCCTCATTCCTATCTTGAATGAGCGCGGTATTAAAGTTGGCCTAATTAAACACAGCCATCACGACTTTGATATTGACCAACCTGGCAAAGACAGTTATCGCTTGAGAAAAGCTGGCGCATCCCCCGTTGTGCTTGTATCCAGTCATCGACGCGCTGTTATCACTGAATTATCGTCAACCGAACCCACCTTAGCCGAACAGCTGTACTGCTTCCCTGTTGGCTCGGTCAATTTAATCATTGTCGAAGGTTTCAAGCACGAAGAATTTCCTAAAATAGAATTGCACAGGGCTGAGTTAAAATCTCCGTTATTACACCCCCATGATGATGCCATTATCGCCATTGCCAGCGACAGCCATCTACAAACATCGCTACCACTTTTAGATTTAAATAACCCAGCGCAAATCGCCGACTTTGTTATTGATCAATTTTTAAGTTCAAAAATTGATGACTGACCCTTGCGCCACACCGGGGTTGTTATCGCTGAAAGAAGCTCAGACTCAAATACTCAGCGAATTACCCGTAACCCAAGGTTACGAACGCTTATCGTTAAAAAATGCATTACATCGCATTGTCTATCACGATATCAAATCCGCTATTGATGTGCCCAGTTTTAGAAACTCATCAATGGACGGCTATGCAATGCATTCAAATGATTCAGTAGATACTCCTTTAAGCATCATAGGAACGTCATGGGCAGGCAAGCCCTACGCTAAACGTCTCTCTCAAGGTGAATGCATACGCATCTTTACCGGCGCGTATGTTCCGGATGATTGCGACTGCGTTGTGATGCAAGAAAATACCACACGAATTAACGACACCATTCAAATAAACCAAGCAGCCAAACCTGAGGAGAACATCAGGAATATTGCCGATGACACAAGCAAAAATCAAACGCTCTTTGTTAAAGGAGAGCACTTAAAGCCGGCAGATATTGGTTTACTCGCCTCATGCGGTGTGGCTGACGTTGCCGTTTTTAAAAAAATCACCGTCGGCTTTTTCTCAACCGGTGATGAACTTGTTTCAATTGGCTCGCAACCCGCACTTGGGCATATTTTTGACAGTAACCGCTACACGTTAAATGCCATGCTCATAGACGCTGGTGTTACCCCTATCGACATGGGGGTTATCGCAGATAATCCAGACGCCGTGGAATCCGCTCTATTATCGGCCTCTCAACACTGCGACATGATTATTACCAGCGGTGGTGTATCCGTCGGGGAAGCCGATTTCATTACCGACGTTTTGGCGAAAATTGGCAACGTTAATCTCTGGAAAATTGCCATTAAACCCGGTAAACCCTTGGTTTTTGGATCCATTAACGACACAACTTTTTTTGGTTTGCCGGGCAATCCCGTGTCCGTCATGGTGACATTCAAACAAGTCGTTTTACCCGCCATAAAAAAACTGATGGGACATCAAACCACTCAACAATCCATTACATTACAGGCCACCACCACTGAAGCCATTAAAAAACAGCCTGGCCGCATGGAGTTTCAACGAGGCATCGCCAATAATATTGACGGCAATTTAACCGTTAGCCCAACCGGTGGGCAAGGCTCTCACATGCTAAGCTCCATGTCTAAAGCCAACTGCCTTATTGTGTTAGACCAAGACACGGGCGACGTAAAAAAAGGACAATCGGTGATGATTCAATTATTAGGGACACATTTATGACAGAGACATCCATTCTCGTTACTGGCGGCGCTGGTTATATTGGCAGCCATGTCGTTAAATTACTCGGTGAACGCAACGAAAACATCGTCATCTTAGACGACCTTTCAACCGGCTTTGAACAGTCCGTCTTACACGGTGAGTTTATTAACGGTCATACCGGCGATAAGGAACTCGTTAAACGTATTTTAAAAGACTACAACGTTGAGTCTATTCTTCACTTCGCGGCTCACACCATTGTTCCAGAATCGGTAGAAAACCCACTTAAATATTACCAAAACAACACCTGTTGCACACGCAATTTATTGGAATGCTGCTCTGAAGCAGACATCAAACAGTTTATCTTTAGCTCCACGGCTGCCGTGTACGGCGAACTAGACACAGGCTTTGCATCGGAAGAGACGCCAAAAGCGCCCATCAATCCTTACGGCAGTTCAAAGCTGATGAGCGAACAAATGATTCGCGATGTGTCAGTGGCCAGCAATTTAAAACACGTTATCTTGCGTTATTTCAACGTGGCGGGCTCCGACCCCGATGGAACAATTGGTCAATCAACCAAAAACGCGACCTTGCTGATTAAAGTGGCGGCTGAAGTCGCCATCGGCAAACGTGAAAAACTGTTGGTTTTTGGTACCGATTACCCAACACCTGACGGCACCGGCATACGTGATTACATACACGTGTCCGACCTTGCTGCTGCGCACATCGATGCGTTGGATTACTTAAGGAATAACGGTGAATCGACAACCCTTAACTGTGGTTACGGCCATGGTTTTAGCGTTAGGGAAGTCATCAATGCCATTAACCAAGAAAATGGCACCCCTATTACCGTTGAAGAAATGCCCCGCCGCGCAGGCGACCCTGCGGAACTGATTTCAATTGCTGAAAAAATTCGCCACACCCTTGGCTGGACACCTCAGTTTGACGATTTAAACCTGATTGTTAAAACATCCTTGGCCTGGGAAAAAACATTAGCCGAACGAACAACTGAGAACTCGGACTAATCGTCTCCATCCGGTATCACAGCTTCAACAACAGCCACACCCGCTTTAACTGGTAAAAGCGCCACATCAACGGCGGTATCTACAACAGAAATTACAGAGCAAGCGCTTAACATTAAGCTGGCAAAAAATAGCGCTGTTAGCTTTAACTTCAATTTATTCATATGACCCATAGCCGTATTTTACTTCACTCATTTCAACTAACTGTTAAGCTCCGCACATTATTCATTACTTTATTTTTTACCCTCTAAAAACACCTTAATTCGCTCTAAACCCAACTCGATAGACTCCATTGTTGTCGTATAAGCAAACCTAAGGTATTTCTCAGGCTGACTCGCTCCGAAATCTTTGCCTGGTGTGGTTGCCACCCCACCCTCTGCAAGCAATTCAAGAGCAAAAGTATAACTGTCATCAGTAAACGCACTGCAGTCGGCATAAATATAAAACGCACCCTCTGGTTTATTCGTAATCACAAAGCCTAACGCCTTTAAACCATTATAAAGCACATCGCGTCGTCGTTTAAACTCATCCCGACGCTGATGCAATATAGCCCGTGTCGTTCCATTAAACGCCGCCAGCGCTGCGTGTTGTGAATGTGTCGGT
This sequence comes from Cycloclasticus sp., assembly GCA_039830885.1. GTDB lineage: Bacteria > Pseudomonadota > Gammaproteobacteria > Methylococcales > Cycloclasticaceae > Cycloclasticus. Next base: position 19,210 of record JBDOOJ010000013.1, on the reverse strand, counting down.
GCAGAAATATACAAATTTTGCATCAAACGCGTCGCGGCAGACACCGCATAGTCAGGCACAATCAGCCAACCAATTCGCCAACCCGTCATGCCGAAAAATTTAGAAAAACTGTTTAGCACAAACACATCGTCCGTCATTTCTAACGCGGATACAGCACGTTGTTCATAGACCAGTCCGTGATAAATTTCATCGGAGATTAAAAACCCGCTTTGCTTGTGTGTGGCAGTAACAATATCATTCAATTGCTCACGGCCAACCATCGTACCCGTTGGGTTAGACGGTGAAGCAATCATCACACCGCGAGTTGCACGGCCCCATGCTTGAGAAATACGCGCACCCGTTAATTGAAAGTCCTCAGCGTCGCTCAACTTAACTGCTTTTGCTTCAGCGCCAAATAATTTAATTAAGTTACTGTTACAAGGGTAGCCAGGGTCGGCGATCAAAACCTCATCTCCTTCATCCAATAACGACGCCAATGCAACCGTTAATGCGCCCGAGGCACCGGGTGTAATAAAGATGCGCTCTGACGGCACCGTTACGCTATATTCTTGCCGATAGTATTCAGCAATTTTATCGCGTAGCGCAGGCAAGCCTTGTGCCGTTGTATAGTGCACATTACCAATATCTAAGAAGTTCTTAGCCGCCTCTAAAATTGGCTGCGGAGTAGAAAAGTCAGGCTCTCCTACTTCCATATGAATAATTTCTTGCCCTGCTTCTTCAAGCTTTTTAGCTCTTGCCATAATATCCATCACATAAAACGGCGATACAGATTCAACACGCTTTGAAACTTTTCCAATATTCATTAAAAAAACCTTTGTAGAAACCATCAATAAGGTCTATATTTTAATGCATGATAACCATGCGCACGAGTATGCGATTAACAAATATAGATTGCAAAAAGTACAAATATCTGATATTTATGCGCGCTGAAATTTTAACATTGAGTAATAAATAATATAATGGCTACAAACAAAAACCTAGATAGCTCACTCTTTCAATTTAAACCATACAAAGCGAAAAAGGGTGAAGAGCATATGTCTCCACCGCAAATTGAACATTTTAAATCCATTCTAATGCAGTGGAAAAGTGAATTAATGGGTGAAGTTGATCGTACCGTTCATCATATGCAAGATGAAGCATCTAACTTCCCTGACCCAAACGATAGGGCAACTCAAGAAGCCGATTTCAGCTTGCAACTTAGAACCCGTGACCGCGAGCGCAAATTAATTAAAAAGATTGATGAGTCATTGATTATGTTAGACAGCGAAGAGTATGGTTTTTGCGAATCATGTGGGCTTGATATTACCATTAAGCGCCTTGAAGCTCGCCCGACTGCTACGCAATGCATTGATTGCAAATCTCTTGATGAAATAAGAGAAAAGCAAAGAGGTTAGTCGCTTAAACAACTCAGAATACAGGGGGCGCTTTGCCCCCTCACCTACTGGACCACTACATTTCGGTTCACTGTATACCGCTGTCGCCAGCTATCTACAAGCCAAATCAAACAACGGCAAATGGCTGCTCAGAATAGACGACTTGGACAAGTTTCGTTGTAAGCCTGAATACACCTTAAGCATACTCAAAACACTTGAGGCCTACTGCCTTGAATGGGATGAGGCTACCTTCTATCAAAGCACACGGCTTGACGCCTATCAGTATGCGCTGAGCGATTTAAAACAGCGCAACCTTCTGTACCCTTGCCAATGCTCGAGAAAAGACTTATACCAGCGTTACGCGCGTAATAGCATCTACGATGGCTACTGCCTAAACCACCCCGTCGACTCGCTGAAAAAAGTTGCCATACGGTTAAAACTACCCAATAAAATTATTACCTTTATCGATGCCGTACAAGGCGCTACAGAACAAGACATCGTCAAACAAGTAGGTGATTTTGTGATGTTTCGTAAAGATGGCGTCCACGCTTACCACTTAGCCGTTGTATTAGATGATGCCGAGCAAGGCATCACTGAAGTTCTCAGAGGGCATGATTTACTAGACAGCACGTACCGACAAATTCATTTACAACAATTATTAAATATAGACATCCCTAACTACGCTCACATTCCCGTCATTAACGGGGCTGATGGTGAAAAACTGAGCAAGCAAACGTTCGCTGATGATGTATTACTACTGCCTATTAGCGAAACGTTGGTCAACGTTCTGACGTATTTAAATTTAAAACCACCCAAAGAACTAACAGAGTCCCTGCCCAATGAAATATTACAATGGGGCATTAAACACTGGGACCTTGATAAAATTCCAGACATTGCATCTATCCATTTCAAGCAATAATTTCAATATTAACCTGTACCTGTTTACAGTATTTCAATAGAATCAAACAGGTATCCATAACTCGTATTTAAATGACCTCTCAAACTGACCATGTTTTTGAACAACTAAATAAGCTCATGGGCAGCAGCATGCCCGATGAATACAAAGAGATTTTAAAAAACTTTCACGAACAGGGCGTTTTTTACCAACGCCTGATTCAACATACCGACAAGCACTCCATCAATGACGTTACGTTTTGGGACCTACCTTCTACGCTTGGTTTTAATTCCAGTGACACCTCGCAACCGGATTGGTTTACATCACTTAATTCGGGTCAGTTTCAAGAGGAGAAAAATGCAAGTGAGCAGCTGAATGACGTGTTTAAAGGCATCGCTGAAAAAACTCAGCTCGCTGTTGAAAAACTACAAAACAACATCAGCGACATCAATAAGCTTCACACTGAATTAAGCCAACTAGCGATGGCGAAATTTAACACCTTACAAAACGAAACAGTAGAAAAATCGAGTGAACAACTGTGCACCGACTGGCTTAAAGCAGGCGAAGAAGCCTTCAACGACATGAGCCAACGCGATGATTACATTAAAGCCCAGCACACCTTGCTTGAAACACTCAGTGAATTTAAAAACACTCAACAAACCACCACTGAGCAACTATCCCATGCATTAGGGTTCCCATCCCAACAAACCATACAAGATTTACAAAAAGGCTTACAGCAATTACGCATTGAGTTTGCAGAATATAAAGAACAAACCGCCACCACGATTAAAAAGCTTAATACACGCCTTGGTAAAAAATAAATTAGCCATGACAAATACTGAACGCGAAGACATATGGCAAAATGATTTTGTTTTATTGATGGAACATTTAAGACAAACTGACAGGCAAGAAACACCTAGCGTTGGTAAAAGCCCTAAACAACTTATCTATAAAGAAAACAAACTAAGGCTGTTTCGTTATAACGCGTTAAATGTAACGCAAAAAAGAACACCGATTTTAATTACCTATGCACTTGTTAACCGACCCTTTATTATTGATTTAGAGCCAAAAAGGTCCCTCGTTATGCGCCTTTTGGAGCAAGGCTACCCAATCTACCTTGTTGACTGGGGTTACCCAGATAGCAGCGATTGCTTTACCAGCCTGAATGATTACATTAACGGCTACCTATACCGCTGCGTTCAACACGTTAAACGGGATACCAATAAGAAGAAAATTGATCTCTTGGGGATTTGTCAGGGTGGTGTTTTTTCATTGTGTTACTCAGCCTTACACACCCAAGATATTAGAAAATTAGTAACCCTCGTTACCCCAGTAGATTTTCACGCCGAAGGCAATATATTAAGCCATTGGACTAACAACATGCCCCCCAACATATTAGCTAACGCAAGCGGCAATGTACCCGGTGAACTTATTAGCCAACTGTTTAAAACACTCAAACCTTTTCAGTTAAGCCGTGAGAAGTATCGGCATATGGAGCACTTAATCGCTAAAAAAGAAAACTTAGACACTTTTTTGCGTATGGAGCATTGGCTAAACAGCGGCCCAGATCTAACAGGCCTTGCTGCACGGGAATTTTTAATTGACTTTTATCAGAAAAATCGCTTGTATAACAACACATTGACGATTAATGAAGAAGCCGTTCGATTGAAAAACATTACCTGCCCAGTATTAAATTTATACGCCAGCCAAGACCATATTGTACCGCTTGCTGCAACACGCGCCCTAGCCGACCATATAAAACCGACGCTGTACCATGAGCATGCTTTACAAGGTGGCCATATCGGTGCCTTTACCAGCTTAAAAACTCAATCTAAACTCATCGATGCGCTAACCAACTGGCTCGGTTAGCATTCACTCTTTATCGGTAGACTGACTCGTTTTCATCATGCCTTTAGTCATGACATCCCACATGGTTTTTTGCATGCCTTCCATTGCCGACATTTGCTCTGGCATCGGCATATACATCTTCAATAGCTCAGACATATCATTTGATTCAATCCCCGCAAGCATTTTTTCGCGAATCTTCTCCATGGCTTCTTTCTGTATCGTTTGAACTTCCGGCAAACCCATTAGTTCTCTCATTTCTTGAGGAGTAGCATCAATTTCAATCGTGGCTTTCATAGTAACCTTTTGTGACGTTGCGTTAGGTGTTCATTAGCCTAAATGGCATCCAGTAAATCACTTATTTTTTTGAATCGCCTTCTGTCATCGGACGACCAGATGGCTTAGGCATTTGCAGTTTCGCTGCAGGTTTAGGTGTTGCTTTCTTGGCTGCAGGTTTAGGCGCTGCTTTCTTGGCTGCAGGTTTAGGTGCCGCTTTCTTGGCTGCAGGTTTAGGCGCTGCTTTCTTGGCTGCAGGTTTAGGTGCCGCTTTCTTGGCTGCAGGTTTAGGTGCCGCTTTCTTGGCTGCAGGTTTAGGCGCTGCTTTCTTGGCTGCAGGTCTAGGTGCCGCTTTCTTGGCTGCAGGTTTAGGTGCCGCTTTCTTGGCTGCAGGTTTAGGCGCCGCTTTCTTGGCTGCAGGTTTAGGCGCCGCTTTCTTGGCTGCAGGTTTTACAACCATTGATGGCGCATCTGCCAGGCCTTCTTTAATTAAAGCAGCCATCGCTTGTTTAGTTTCCATCGCAACCTTGACAGAATTTTGAGCACTTTCTAATACCTTTTCTGACAAGTCTTTATACAAATTAGATTGCAAGTTCATCAAGTCAGCCATTGTGGTCGCCTTCGTGACTGATTTAGCCTTTTTTATACTGCCTTCTAAACAATTAGACACCATGTCCATCTGCAATTTAGTCAGTTTTTTTATGGATTTAGTATTTAAACTGTTGATTTTTTTCAGCGAATCATTCGCTTTTTTACTTAAGTTTGCCCACTGTTTGATTAAGTCTTTTTGCATTTTTCCCATTCCTTTGTTATTAAATATAAAACAACGCTACCTTAGTAATATCTGTTAGTTCCCACGCTGTCAATAAAAAGGCGACCAAAAGACCGCCTTTTTAGCAAATCACTGCCGTTTTTTTAGAAACTGGTGAATAAGCCACCATTAACGGGAATATTTGCACCCGTGATGTAACTCGCGTCACCTGAAGCTAAAAAGCCAACGGTATTAGCAATTTCAGCTGGTTGCCCCATGCGCTGCATAGGAATTTGAGAAATTAAGTTATCTCTAATCTCTTCATCAATCGCCATCACCATATTGGTTGCAATATAACCAGGGCTAACAGAGTTAACCGTAATACCTTTGCGAGCAACTTCTTGAGCCAAGGCCATAGTAAAGCCGTGCATACCGGCTTTAGCGGCAGAATAATTAGTTTGACCAAATTGGCCACGCTGGCCATTGACAGACGAGATATTAATAATGCGGCCAAATTCTCGAGATAACATGAAATCTAAAACGTTCTTAGTCATGTTGAACACACCGTCCAAATTAGTGGTCAACACCGCATCCCAATTAGACTTATCCATATTTTTTAAGAATCTATCACGTGTAATACCCGCACAATTGACTAACACCTCAATCGGGCCCACTGTTTTTTCAACGTGTTCAACCATCTTTCCGCAAGCTTCAAAATTGGTTACATCCGCCTCTTCTACAATAAACTCAAAACCCGCTATTTTTTGTTCAGCAATCCATTCGTCTGCTTTTTCAATTTCCTTATTGAATGTTGTCGCAACAACGGCATAGCCATTTTCAGATAGTTTTCTTGATATTTCCGAACCAATACCACCTAAACCGCCTGTTACTAATGCAACTGAATTATTCATTTATTTACGAGCCTCTGATTGGGTTAATCACATTAAAATTATTGCAAAGCAATATAACCAATGTAACAGTGTAAGTCAATTAATAGAGCGGCGTGTAACTGCACAATATCAACGGTTTAACAATGGTTTATGCCTTGAACACAATCATTGGCTCCGTTTAATTTGTTACCTGTACAATAGTGTAAAACGACTACGACGAATAAACGCCATGCTATTACTTATTTCCCCTGCGAAAACCTTGGATTTTGACACCCCTGCTAATACAGTTGTACATTCACAACCGGCATTTTTGGATGACTCTGCTGAATTGATTGATCAATTAAAAACACTGTCCCCAGCGGATGTATCATCGCTGATGAGCATCAGCGAAAAACTGGGTGTGCTCAATAGCAACCGTTTTATTGAATGGCAAACACCTTTTACCCCCGAGAACAGCAAACAAGCTGTGCTTGCGTTTAAAGGGGACGTGTACGAAGGCATGTCGGCCAGCACATTCACCGTAGAAGATTTGAATTGGGCAAACAACCACTTACGTATTTTATCTGGCTTATACGGACTACTTAAGCCGTTAGATTTAATGCAGCCGTACCGACTTGAAATGGGCACCCGTTTTAACAACCCACGCGGTAAGAATTTATACGAGTTCTGGGGTAACAAAATCACCGATAAACTCAACGACGAAATGGCCAATCAAAAAAGCCCCGTGTTAATCAACTTGGCATCAAACGAGTATTTCAAATCAGTTAAAACAAAGCAACTAAATGCCGCTGTGATTACCCCTGTTTTCAAAGACTGGAAAAATGACAGATACAAAATTATCAGCTTTTATGCCAAAAAAGCACGCGGCATGATGAGCGCTTATATCATTAAAAATCGTTTAGAAAGTCCAAGCGACATCAAGCAATTTGATACCGCTGGTTACGCGTACTGCGCCGAACAGTCAACAGAAAACAAATGGGTGTTTTTACGAAAAGGAGCGGCTTAATATTCCAGCACTTCTTCTTCTAAAGAAAGGTACACCAAATAGGCGTTTTTACGGTTTGCTTCTTTAAAGGCCGGTAAGTCGGAAAAGGCAGACCAATCTGTTTGCTGATAGGCTTCATCAAATGCTTGAAGGTCTTCTACTGATTCACCCATTTTCTCTCTGATAAACGCCAAGTAACGGCGTGTTAACGAGACCGTTTTCGCGGGTTCTTTAGCCGCTGCACCGTGTCCTGGAATGAGCCCTTGGAGCGACTGCATTTCCATTTTTTCAAGCGTTTCTAACCAAAATTTAGTGTCCGAACTACCTAAGTAAGGCACGCGTCCTTCAAAAATAAGGTCACCCGAGAAAAGCACCCGATCATTTTCAATGTACAAGGTCATGTCACCATCGGAATGAGCTGCACCCACAATGTTCATCAAGAAAGTAACGCCACCAAGAGTAAAGCTTTCCGATTGTTTTACAAGTCGATCAGGTTTAATGATGTACGTTTCATCATCCACCCAAGGAAACAAAGAAATACGACGCTCTTCAAGGCGGTCTTTACCCACCGTTGATTCTATGTATTTATAAACACCAACCGGTGCAAGAACTTCTGCACCTTCTTCTTTAAACACTTGCGCACCGTATATGTGGTCCGCGTGGTAATGGCCAAGAATAAGCTTAACGATGGGCTGATCAGTGATTTTTCTAATCTCACCCAGCAGCTGCGTCCCCAACGATGGTGAACCCAGAGCATCATAAACAACCACACCTTCTGACGTGATAATAAACCCAGCGTTTGAAACAAAACCTTCATTCTCAGTCGCTGCGCCCGACATACCTTTGACATACCAGACATGTTCCGACACTTGCACCGGTATCATCTCCACGCCACTTTCTGCGTATTCTATAGCCGCCGATGCTGAACTGGCCATCAGAAACATTAAAATCAGTACGGTTTTTATATTAAACATCAATCTATCTACAGAGCTTTTAGTTATTAGTCTGTGATTAATATAACCCGAATAGCATCCAATTTATATGATGCCCGTGCAATATGTGAGGTTAAATCTGCAATACGTTGCTTCTGCCCTGCCACCTCCGACTCTCGGATATTGGGATTAACTTGCGCCAAGGCCAGCAACCTTTCTAAATCAGCTGACTCTTGTTGTTGCATGTCAGCAAGGCTATCACTAACCAAGATGTTTTGATGTTCAACCACCAAACCTTCTGCTTTTTCAATCAGCGTTTTAATCACCTCTTGCCCGTGCTCAATGATATTCAGTGAAACCGACTTTTTAACAAAACTAAGCCTGGATGCTATGTGCTCCGGCTTAAGAATATTAGTCATATCCATTCCATTTGAACCCACCACGATCCGCTTCATGGTTTTAGGCAAATAGCGGTTTAATTGCAAGCGTTTAGGCGCTGGGCAATGGGTGGTGAAAATAGCTTCTAAAATTAACGTACCTGCCGGTATTGGCGGTAACGCCATGGTGCAAAATGTAGAATTACCAAATTCACTGTTGATAATTTGTTCCATTGCGCCGACCACCATCGGGTGTTCCCAGGTTAAAAAGTGGAAATCTTCTCGAGACAACGCGATTTTACGGTTATACGTTGCCGTTATGCCGTCTTCAGATAGGCCAGGAAAAGCCTCGCCCTGCAGATGACCTGTCGGCTTAATGACAACGCTGCCCTCACTGTGGTGCTGCTGTTCAACACCAAAGCTTTCAAACACCTCTTCCATGTAATGCGACAATTCTAAATGGCTGGCGGACAGGCTTATTTCATCAACAATTGCTTGCGCGTCGTCTTTTCTGCACGAATTAAGCTCCAACATTAAGTCACGTCCGGCGTGCATGTCTTCAATACTTTGCGCCATCAAAATACTTGTTTTGTCGATAATTAGATTAAACTCTTCATCTGAACTGTCATCTAATAAGGCCTCTTTCAAGTCCTCTTTCACCGCCGCATAGACGTGGTGTCCGGTTGAACAAACATGACTAAACGCGTTAAGCCCCTTGTCGTACCAATTCATTAACCGCTGCTGCGCTGAGCCGGCGATACATGGCACATGAATATTAACCGTGCCCGTTTGACCAATACGGTCTAAACGGCCAATACGTTGTTCTAATAAATCGGGGTTTAACGGTAAATCAAATAATATAAGGTGATGCGCAAATTGGAAGTTACGCCCTTCACTGCCTATCTCGGAACACACCAATATTTGCGCACCTTCTTCAGCATCCGAAAAATAAGCTGCCGACCTGTCCCTAGCAATTAAACTCATGCCTTCATGAAAAACTGCTGCTGCCGTTGTTGTGCACATTTTTAAATAGTCATGCAGCTCTTCTGCGGTTTGCTGTTGCGCGCAAATGAGCAGCACTTTTTCATCTTTATTCTCTTCTAGCCAATGCATTAACCAGGTTACACGCGGATCAACATCTAACCAGTCTTCACCTAACAATACTTCAGGTAACAACGCGTTAATTAAGGCAACGTTGTTATCTAACTCAAATTCAGCCTCTACACCCAGTTCCGGTAGCTGGTGTGAGTGCAATTGGCGCGACGAGAACACATCAATATTGTCACGCGTATTACGAAATAACACACGACCTGTACCATGCCTATCCAATAACGCATCAATGATGGCTTGCAGTTCAATGTCATCTTGCGACAACATCTCTAGCCCTAACAAATCGACCAAGGCCTGTTTAAGTGCCCGATTTGTCAGCACGTCTTCAATTGACGGTGCGTCTAATAACTGTTTAATCAAGTCATTAACGTGCTGATAGCCGGCCTGCTCCGCTTTAAAAGCGGCCAAGTCGTAATAACGGTCGGGGTCAAGCAAGCGTAAACGTGCAAAATGACTGGTCACGCCGAGCTGTTCAGGCGTGGCTGTTAACAATAACAAACCCGGCACTTCACTTGCCAGTTCTTCTATGCAGCGGTATTCCTTGCTGATGTTATCCTCATGCCAAAACAGGTGATGCGCTTCATCAACAATCATCAAATCCCAATTCGCGGCTACAGCCATGGCGTGGTAATTCGGCTGTTCAGATAAAAACGATAACTGGCAAAGCACCAATTGCGCAGTTTCAAACGGGTTAATGTCACCCTCTTCTCGAATCGCATCGCAGCGCTCGTGATCTAAAATCGTAAATGACAAATTAAAACGCCGCAGTAACTCAACAAGCCACTGATGAATCAATGCGTCTGGCACCACGATTAACGCACGCTCGATTGAGCCCGTTAATAATTGTTGATGCAGAATTAAACCCGCTTCAATGGTTTTACCTAAACCCACTTCATCCGCTAACAAAATACGGGCGGACGTTCGTTCCGTTACTTTTTTAGCAATGTAGAACTGATGCGGCAATAATTGAACACGCGGGCCGGTTAAACCAAAACTTGGGGATTGATCTAAGGTACGTTGGAAATTCAAGGTTTTAAGGCGCAAATCAAATAATTTATTTTTATCAATTTGACCGGTAAACAAACGACTTTGCGGTTTATTGAAGGCCCCTACACTGTCCAAATCAACTTCATGCAGAACAACTTCTTCACCGTCTTCACTCGTACACAGGTACATCATGCAGTGGTTGTGTTCTTGAGTTTCACCAACCGTTAATGTTGCGCCGTCAATATGACGAACCGTATCACCGGCGCTATAAATAACACGGCTTAACGGTGCATTATCAAGCGCATACACCCGTGTTTCTTCAACCGCAGGAAAAAACACCGTAACGTGCCGTCCCTCTAACGCTTCAATCATTCCCAAGCCTAATTCGGTTTCTGAGTGACTAACCCAACGTTGCCCTAGGTGAAAAATATGCTGACTCATCGACTCGCTACCCTACCATTCGCTAAAAGGCGTGGATGATAAAAGCTATCCATTTCGCCCGCAATAACTAATTGTACCCAATAAGACGCATGTACACGAAACTCAGCGTTAAAATTGTTTTGCATCAAGCTCTTTCGTTGAACGAATTTGAGCAGCAATCTCTTCTATGGAGATAGAGGTGACGTTTAAAAACGGTACATTTTCTAACAAAAACAGCTCTTCAACTTGCGACACTTCCCGTTGGCAGGTTCTTAATGATGCATAGGGGCTGCCTGGTCTACGTTCCTCACGTATACGACTGAGCTGCTCTGCGCCAATGGTTAAACCAAACAGCTTTTTCTTATACGGCTTTATCGCACGCGGCAAACTGCAATTATCTAAGTCGCCATCTGTAATCGGGAAATTGGCGGTAAATATACCGTACTGCAAGGCCAAAAATAATGACGTCGGCGTTTTACCGGTTCGTGATACACCCACCAAAATAACATCGGCATCTTGGTAATGGTCTAATCGCCCACCATCATCATTTACCAACGCGTAATTAACAGCCCGTATACGCGATTCATACGAATTATCATCAACTCGACCATGGCTTTTCCCTAGTTCATGTGACGACTCTTGCCTAAGATCCAACTCCATTCGAGTAATATAATCATTAAATAAATCATAGAAAATACAATCGCCTTGCGACACAATTTCGCGTAAATCATCATCAATGAATGTACTAAAAACCAAGGGCCTCCCCTCATTAACTGTGTAGGCAGCATTGATTCTTTGCTTCAACGACTCTGCTCGTGCCTGCGTATCAACAAATGGCACAACATGGCGTTCACGTTCCACATCTTCGAATTGTGTCATCAAACTATTGCCTAGCGTTTCAGCCGTCATCGCCGTTCTGTCAGATACAAAAAAAATTGTTCTACTTTTCATTTTATATACAGGTGCTTTCTTTGTTAAAATAGTGGATTAATGCAATTTTAAACTAATTTAGAGGGTACTAAGTTGAAAGAATACATCGTTTGGCTCGATTCAACAGGTATGGATGACGTGGAGCATGTGGGTGGTAAAAATGCTTCTTTAGGTGAAATGATCAGTAACTTAGCCTCCGTTGGCGTAGATGTACCCGGCGGGTTTGCTACAACAGCAGCGGCGTTTAGAGAATTTTTGTCACAAAGCGGCATTGATGATCGTATCAACAAAAAACTAAACGAACTTGATGTTGAAGACGTTAAGACCCTAGCCATTGTTGGCAAAGAGATTAGACAATGGGTTATCGACACCCCTTTTCAACCTGAACTTGAATCTGCCATTAGAGACGCCTATGCAAAAATGCAGGCCGATGCTAACAGCGAATTTTCTGTTGCTGTCCGCTCATCCGCTACCGCTGAAGATTTACCCGACGCTTCGTTTGCTGGGCAACAAGAAACCTTCTTAAACGTAGATGGCATTGATAATGTCATCCACTCCATCAAAGAAGTGTTCGCTTCCTTGTATAACGACCGCGCAATTTCTTACCGCGTACACCAAGGTTTTGAGCACAGCGAAGTTGCCCTATCTGCGGGTATTCAGCGCATGGTTCGTAGTGACATAAGCGCGTCTGGCGTATTGTTCACCTTAGACACTGAATCTGGCTTCCGCGATGCCGTGTTCATTACCTCTAGCTATGGCTTGGGTGAAATGGTCGTACAAGGCGCAGTAAATCCTGACGAATTTTATGTTCACAAACCAACCTTAGAAGCTGGTCGCCCTGCTATTTTGCGCCGTAACTTAGGCAGCAAACTGATCAAGATGGTTTACGACGATGCTCCAGATGCTAAAGAGCCCGTTAAAGTCATTGATACTGACCCGGCGACACGCGTTGTTTATTCATTAACCGATGCAGAAGTAGAAAAATTATCTGAAATCGCTATCACTATTGAAAAGCACTATGAGCGCCCGATGGATATTGAGTGGGCAAAAGATGGTTTAGATGGCCAACTTTACATCGTTCAAGCTCGTCCAGAAACCGTACAAAGCCGCGCAGGCAAAGAAATTGAACGCTACAGCTTAAACGAAACTTCAAATGTATTGGTTGAAGGCCGAAGCATTGGGCAGAAAATTGGCAAAGGCCCTGCTCGCGTTATTTCAAGTATTTCGCAAATGGATCAAGTGCAAGATGGCGACGTGCTAGTCACCGACATGACCGACCCCGATTGGGAACCGATTATGAAACGTGCCTCTGCGATTGTCACCAACCGTGGTGGTAGAACCTGCCATGCCGCAATTATTGCCCGCGAATTAGGTATTCCAGCCGTTGTTGGTTGTGGTGATGCAACTGACCACATCACACAAGACACCGAAATCACTGTGTCTTGCGCCGAAGGTGACACCGGCTTTATTTATGAAGGTTTGTTGGATTTCGAGATCAATAAAATCAACTTAGACTCCATGCCTGACATTCCTGTCAAAATCATGATGAACGTTGGCAACCCTGACCGTGCGTTTGATTTTGCCTCATTGCCGCACGAAGGTGTTGGTCTAGCGCGTTTAGAATTCATCATTAACCGCATGATCGGTATTCACCCTAAAGCACTGTTAGATTTTGATAAGCTACCAGCAAATTTACAAGACACCATCAACAAACGTATTTCTTGCTACGACGGCCCTAAAGACTATTACGTTAAGCGCTTAGTTGAAGGTATTTCAACCATCGCTGCGGCCTTTTCACCTAAAACGGTTATCGTGCGTATGTCTGATTTTAAATCTAACGAGTACGCCAACTTAATTGGTGGCGACCGTTACGAACCCGACGAAGAAAACCCAATGATTGGCTTCCGAGGTGCATCTCGTTACATTTCCGAATCCTTCCGCGAATGTTTCGACATGGAGTGCGACGCACTTAAATATGTTCGTGACGAAATGGGCTTAACCAACGTTTGGGTGATGATTCCATTTGTTCGCACCTTAGATGAAGCCAGACAAGTGACCGAGCTGTTAAAGGAAAACGGCATCGAAAGCGGCAAAAACGGCCTGAAACTGATCATGATGTGCGAGCTACCGTCTAACGCGTTGATGGCTGATGAGTTTCTAGAATACTTCGATGGTTTCTCTATTGGCTCAAACGACTTAACCCAATTAACACTTGGGCTTGATCGTGACTCTGCGCTGATTGCTCATTTGTTCGACGAACGCGACCCAGCGATTAAGAAGTTACTCTCAATGGCGATTCAAGCTTGTCTTAAACAAGGCAAATACATCGGCATTTGTGGCCAAGGCCCATCCGACCATCCCGATTTAGCCAAATGGCTAATGGAAGAAGGCATCGAAAGTGTTTCATTAAACCCAGACACCGTGATTGAAACGTGGATGTTTATGGCTGGCCAAAAAATTGAAGGTTAAGGAATAATAATGACAATTACAACATTCAACCCACCTGTTCGTACGCTTATGGGCCCTGGCCCATCCGATGTTCACCCGCGTGTATTATCCGCATTAGCGCGCCCAACCATTGGTCATTTAGACCCTAGTTTTGGCATGATGATGGACGAAGTAAAAACACTACTTCAATACGCATTTCAAACAGACAACCAACTCACCTTCCCTGTTTCCGCGCCCGGCTCTGCTGGTATGGAAACTTGCTTCGCTAATTTATTAGAAGCTGGCGATACCGTGATTGTTTGTCAAAACGGTGTGTTTGGCGGGCGTATGAAAGAGAACGTAGAACGTTGCGGCGCAACCGCCATTATGGTGCAAGACGATTGGGGCAAAGCCGTTGATCCGCAAAAAGTTGAAGACGCACTAAAAGCACATCCAGAAGTTAGCATATTAGCTTTTGTTCATGCCGAAACATCAACTGGCGCATTATCTGATGCTAAAACTCTGTGCGCTTTGGCTCACCAATACGACTGTCTATCCATTGTAGACGCAGTAACATCAGTAGGTGGTTCTGAGTTACGCGTTGATGATTGGGGTATTGATGCGATTTATTCAGGCACACAAAAATGTTTATCTTGTGTGCCGGGTTTATCACCTGTGAGCTTTAGCGCACGCGCACAAGAGCGCATTAAACAACGCAAGCAACGCGTACAAAGCTGGTTTTTAGATTTGAATTTGGTAATGGGTTATTGGGGCAGCGATGGTGGCCGTTCCTACCATCACACAGCACCTGTAAACAGTTTATATGCGCTTCACGAATCATTACTCATGCTGCAAGAAGAAGGGCTTGAAAACGCATGGGCGCGACACGCACATCTTCACAACGCGCTTAAAGCTGGCTTAGAAGCGATGGGGCTTAACTTTATTGTCCCTGAAGACTCACGTCTTCCTCAATTAAATGCTGTCACCATCCCAGAAGGCGTTGATGAGGCAGTGGTTCGCAAACGTTTACTTCATGAATACGATTTAGAAATTGGCGCAGGCCTTGGTTCACTCGCTGGCAAGGTTTGGCGTATTGGCTTAATGGGGCATTCTGCTAACGCAAGCAATGTGATGTTCTGTTTAGCATCATTAGAGTCTGTATTAAGCGATATGGGTGCAGACATTAAAACCGGCGTCGCTCTACCTGCCGCACAGAAAGCAACGTTCGCATAACAACTGGAATTATCATGGCTAAACTTTTTATTCTTCTACAACACATCTTGCCTCAACACGGCTTATCCGCCTTAATGCATAAACTGGCTCGTTGTAAAACACCGTGGGTAAAGAACGCCATTATCAAAACCATCATTAAGCAATTTGGCGTTGATATGTCTGAAGCGGTTGAGCCTAACCCTGAGGCATACGAAACATTTAATGCCTTTTTCACCCGTGAATTGCGCGAAGACGTGCGCCCATTAGAACGCGGTCGCAAAACCATCGCTTGCCCTGTGGATGGCGCTATTAGCCAAATTGGCAACATCGAAAACGGTGAGTTATTTCAAGCCAAAGGCAAGTCATTTAACCTCTCTGCCCTACTCGGAAATGATGCGTTAACAAGCGAATTTGAAGACGGCCAATTCACTACCATTTACTTGTCACCTAAAGATTACCACCGCATTCATTTCCCTATTGGCGGCACGCTAAAAAAAATGGTGCATGTGCCGGGTGAGTTATTCAGTGTTAACCAAACGACGGTTGATGCGATTGATGAACTGTTCGCTCGTAACGAACGTGTTATCGCGTTTTTTGACACCCCTGCCGGCCCGATGGCGATGGTGATGGTGGGCGCTATTTTTGTTTCCAGCATTGAAACCGTTTGGTATGGCGAAGTAACACCACCACGCCACAATCAAATTCGTAGTTGGGTGTATAACGACAAAAAACTCAAGTATAAAAAGAACGATGAAATGGCGCGTTTCAATATGGGCTCTACCATTGTCCTGCTTTATGGCAAAGACAATGTGGCTTGGGCGGAAGACCTCGCAGCCGGTGATACGGTTCGTTTAGGACAAGTGATTGGTAATATCACAAAATAATACGGCCCTCTTTAAGTTTAGGCGCGACCAATAGGAAACGTTAATACGTCGTCGATAGAAGACGCCGCCGTCATCAGCATTAACAACCTATCCAAACCTAAGGCAACACCTGAACAATTCGGCAACCCAAATTCTAAGGCTCCCAATAAGTTTATATCCATCGGCACGGGTTCTAAACCTTCTCGTTTGCGCTCTTCTAGCTCTTTCTGAAAGCGCTGTTGCTGCTGTTTTGCGTCCGTTAGCTCTTCATACCCGTTTGCTAACTCAACGCCTTTAAAATACACCTCAAAGCGTTTGGCCACTTTGGGTTCAGTGTCGCTGATGTTAGCCAGCATGGCCATGCAAACAGGATAATCTGTGACGAAATAAACCAAATTCTTTTTTAATTTTGGCTGGATATATTGACTAAATACATAGTCCAACCCATTCGCACGGCTATCGCCACAAATATTCACCGCTTCTGGGTTTCCGTGTTTGGATGCATACGACATCAACTCATCTAAGCTTGCCGAATGCGGGTCTATGCCCGTTAGTTGTTGAAATAACCGACCATACGATACCGTTGTAAACGCTAAATTTTCGCTAAAGCAAAGCATTAACAATTCAATCATTTCTTCAATCAACTCGGTCATGCCGAAGTCAACGCGATACCACTCTAACAAGATGAATTCAGGGTTATGGAACCGCCCACTTTCACTGCGCCTAAATGATTTGGCTATTTGGTAAATTGAGCCAGAACCCGATGCCAATAATCGCTTCATCGAAAACTCAGGTGATGTTTGTAAATACAAACGCTGACTGTCTTGCTCCGCGTTATTAAGAAAAGCCGAAAAACTGTCTAAATTCACATCACAACTGGCGGCGTTTGATAACACTGGCGTATCCACTTCCAATACGCTCTTTTCAGCAAAAAACAAACGTATGGCTTGGTAAAGTTCAGCCCGCTGATGTAACAAAGCCACCGAACAAGTCGGTGGCCATTGTGTGTTTTTTAAATCGCTCAATTAAATTAATCAGCTTTTCACACGTGCAGAATATTCGCCCGTGCGTGTATCTACTTTAATGATTTCGCCTATTTGCACAAACAAAGGCACACGAACGACAGCACCTGTTTCAAGTGTTGCAGGCTTGCCACCACCACCTGATGTATCACCTTTTAAGCCCGGGTCTGTATCGGTAATTTCAAGCTCAACAAAATTAGGGGCTGCTACCGTTAATGGCGAACCATTCCATAATGTTACCGTACATTTATCCTGCTCTTTAATCCACTTAGCGGCATCACCAACAGCGACTTTATCGCCAGATACTTGGTCAAAGGTTTCATCGTCCATGAAATGCCAAAACTCGCCGTCGTTATACAAATACGACATATCCGTTTCCATCACGTCTGCGGCTTCAACCGTTTCGCCCGATTTAAACGTACGGTCAATCACACGGCCTGTTTTTAAATTACGATATTTAACGCGGCTGAATGCTGGGCCCTTACCCGGCCTAACAAATTCATTCTCTACGATTGTGCAAGGAGAATTATCCATCATTATTTTTAATCCACTTTTAAATTCGCTGGTACTGTAAGTTGCCATGTGATGTCTCGTTAATGTGTAAAATTGGTTATTTGATGAGCATTATAATAGCTAACATGATTCACGTAGAAAAAACTTCTTTAATTCCTAACTGGCAACAGGAATTGCAATCTGCATTTACAGACATTGCCTCATTGTTACGCTTTCTTAAACTAGACACACAAGCGTTAACCGAACACTATCGCGCTGCAAGTGACTTCCCATTACTGGTCACGCGTAGTTATGCTGAACGTATTAAAAAGGCAGATTGGAATGACCCCTTGCTGCTGCAAGTTCTACCCCGTCTCGACGAATTAGAAACCCACGAAGGCTATTTAAGTGACCCCGTAGGTGACGCTCAAGCCAGTAAATCACCTGGCCTTATCCATAAATACCACGGGCGTATTCTAGTGATTACCACCGGCGCATGCGCCATACATTGCCGTTATTGTTTTAGGCGAGAATTTCCGTATAGCGACAACAGCACAAACCGTTCGCAAATAGCTAACATTCAACAGTACCTCGCTGAGAACCCTGACGTCACTGAGGTCATACTAAGTGGCGGTGACCCATTAATACTCAGCGACTCTAAATTCCAATACCTATTTGAGTCATTATCAAATAATAAACAACTCCAGCGCATACGAATTCACACACGGCTACCCATCGTCTTACCTAACCGTATAACAAAACACTTACTGGACACGCTGAAATCATCCAGCAAAAAAGTGGTGATGGTGATACATGCCAATCACTCAAACGAATTAAGTTGTGAAGTTGAAAGCGCGCTACTGGCACTTAAAAACATCGGCGTAACCCTGCTCAACCAGACCGTTGTATTGAAAAACATCAACGACAACACGGCCACATTAACAAGCTTAAGCACGCGTTTATTTGAGTGCCATACCTTGCCGTACTATTTACACGTACTCGATAAAGTTAACGGTGCTGCGCATTTTGATACTGATATCCAACACGTGCACAGCCTTTACGCAGAAATGCAAAAACAATTACCCGGTTATCTTGTGCCAAAACTCGTTCGAGAAGAGCAAGGGAAATCACACAAAACAATGCTACAAACAAACTATTGAGGCATTAACACTTGACTAAATAAAGCGCATAATCAAACAAACCGATTTAGGATTACAACTTTATGGGCAGATACCCATAGAATTAAAAGGATAGGCATTATGGATATACAAAAGCGATTCACGGACAGGGTTAGCTCTTCAATTATAAAATCTCAAATAACCTTACCATTTGAGCCCAATGTTCACGCATACAAAACCTGGGAAGACGAGCTCCACGTATTAAACTCCAAAGTAGCTGATAAACAATTCTCAGATGCCAATGA
>JBDOOJ010000048.1:0-8360 GCA_039830885.1 Cycloclasticus sp. | reverse complement strand
TCGTGGCCTTGAATTTAGCACCTGCTACACCACAGTGGTTACGTTCTTTAAATGCATCACCAATGTATCTCGGCCTTGACTTGCGCGGTGGTGTGCATTTCTTGTTAGAGGTGGATATGGACGCTGCCGAAGAACAAGCAGTTGGTCGTACGGCAACAGAAATTAGGCAGCACCTCAGGGAGAATAAGCTTCGTTATTTAAGCGTTGTTATTCAAGACAATAACATTCGTATTAAATTTAAAAATCAAACGATTCACGACGATGCGCTCAGTACGTTAGGCGACCAATTCCAGACATGGGAATTCAAATCCGGTGAAGGGGACGCGTCAACACCCACATTAACCGCCAGCATGTCGGATAATGAACTCAAGACAATCCGTAAGTACGCGTTACAACAGAACATTATCACCTTGAAAAATCGTGTTAATGAGCTGGGCGTTGCTGAACCAGTTATTCAACAGCAAGGTGATAACCGAATTGTTGTGGAGTTACCAGGTGTTCAAGATACCGCACGCGCTAAAGAGATTTTAGGCGCCACAGCGACACTTGAATATCATATGGTAGATGGAGAACACAGTCTTTCATCGGCTGTCGCAGGTCGCGTTCCTATCGGATCTAAGTTATATGATAGACGCGAAGGCGGAAAAATCCTTCTTAAGAAGCAAATCATTGTTACCGGTAACGAAATTGTTGATGCTTCATCAGGGATTGAGAGCGATACTGGATCAGCCATGGTGTCGGTTTCGTTAGATGGCCCTGGCGGCAAAAAAATGAGTAAAACGACGCGTGACAACATTGGAAAACCAATGGCCGTTGTGTTCATTGAAAACAGAACAGAAATAAAAATGGTTAATGGCAAACCAGTTCGTTACAAAACGGTTGTTGAAGAAGTCATTAATGTTGCGACAATTCGCGGACACTTTAGTAATCGTTTTCAAACAACAGGCTTAGATAACCCGGGTGAAGCTCGTGATTTAGCCTTATTGCTTCGTGCAGGTGCTTTAGCAGCCCCCATTGATATCGTGGAAGAGCGTACCGTTGGGCCGAGCCTAGGGCAAGACAATATCGACATGGGTTTTAACTCTGTGATGATTGGTTTTGCATTGGTGCTTATTTTTATGGCGGTATATTACAAAACGTTTGGTCTGTTTGCCGACATTGCTCTAGCAACAAATTTAATCTTTATTATTGCTATTTTGTCATTGTTGCAGGCAACGCTGACCCTTCCAGGCATCGCCGGTATCGTGCTAACCGTGGGTATGGCTGTTGATGCCAATGTGTTGATTTTTGAACGTATCAAAGAAGAACTAAAAAACGGCAATTCCCCGCAAGCCAGTATTCATGCCGGTTACGAGAAAGCGTTCTCGACCATTACCGATGCGAATATCACCACCTTAATTGCTGCGATTATTTTGTTTGGTTTTGGTACAGGGCCAATTAAAGGATTTGCGATAACCTTAAGCATTGGTATTTTAACGTCAATGTTTACCGCCATTGTTGGAACACGCGCACTGGTTAATGCAACTTACGGCAGCCGACAAATAGACACATTGAAGATTTAATTATGAGTGATCAAAACGTAATCAAAATTGACTTTCTAAGTAAACGCAAAATAGCGCTTGTTTTATCGACTATCTTGCTCATTATTTCGATTGGATCCTTAGCAACTCAAGGGCTTAAAAAAGGCATCGATTTCACCGGTGGCACCTTGGTCGAAATGAGTTTTGCTGATCCTGTAGAACTAGGCAGCCTAAGAGGATTGTTATCAACAGCAGGCTTCAAGGGTGCTGTCATACAACATTTTGGCTCGTCTAAGGAAGTGCTTATTCGCTTATCACCCAATGCTGCACTAAACACGGCGGCGCTAAGTAACAAGGTATTGTCAGTTATTAATACCGGCTATTCACAATCTGGTGAACTTAGACGCGCAGAGTTTGTCGGCCCGCAAGTAGGTGAAGAACTGACCGAAGACGGTGGTTTGGCACTGTTATACGCTCTTATTTGCATTCTCATCTACGTTACCTTTCGATTCGAATACCGGTTTGCTCTAGGCTCAGTAGCGGCTTTAGCACACGATGTAATCATTACGCTTGGTGTCTTCTCTGTCTTTCAATTTGAATTCGATTTAACCGTTTTGGCGGCTATTTTGGCGGTTATTGGTTATTCGCTGAACGACACCATTGTTGTGTTTGATCGTGTCAGAGAAAACTTCAGAAAACTTCGTAAAGGCACGCCAACAGAGGTCGTTAATATTTCGCTTAATCAAACATTGGGGCGAACGATCATGACATCAATGACAACCTTGCTGGTACTTATTGCGTTATTCGTTTTAGGTGGCGAGATTATTCACGATTTTGCTTTAGCACTTATTATCGGTGTGTTGGTTGGTACCTATTCATCAATATACGTCGCAAGCCCAATTACATTAGCGTTAGGCATTTCTAAAGCCGACTTAATTATTGTTAAAATTGATCAGGACGAGCTAGATAAGATTCCTTAAACAACGTTTTACATTTTGTTAAAACGACGGCAATGTTTAAATCAATCTGATACAGTAAACGTATCGCAATAACATCAAGGACTTTAATGAGTTCTTTGGTAGGACTGTTAATCGGCGTTATCGTCGCTATTCCGGGCACTATTATGTTGACCCGTAAATTTCTTAAGCCACCAACAGAGAAGGCTTTTTACGCACTTAGCTTAATTCCAATTGCGCTTGTATTTATTGGCTTTACGTACTATTACGGCGACTTATCTGCATTACCTGCCGAGTTAATTGGCGTCCTAATATTCCTTATTTTTGCATTACTGTCTCAGTTTTTTGCTATTCATTTATTAATTTATGCGTATATTTTTCATGCTGTTTGGGACGTATTGCACGAAATATTTGTGTCTGAAATAAGCGCGGGGGTCGCTTGGACTAGAGTGCCTGCCGGCTATGCCGCTTTTTGTCTTACTTACGACATCATCATTGCTTATTATGTCTACCTAAACCTAGACCGTTGGAGTACCGCAAAGGAGAAAGCCTGATGAAATTACTTGTTTTTCCACATTCACATTACTGTGAAAAAGCTCGCTGGGTGTTGGATCATAAGAATATAGCTTATGACCCAATGGCTATTATGCCGGGCTTACATATGATTACTGTGCGTCGATACGGCAAACGAACGTCCGTACCTGTTTTACTGGATGGTAACGATGCTATTCAAGGTTCAAGTGAAATAATAGATTATTTGGAAGATAAATTTCCAGACAACAACCTAACGCCAACAGATGCGGAACAACTTGAAGCTTGTCAGGCGCTCGAGAAAGATATGGATAAGCGACTAGGAGAAAACATACGACAAATTTTATATGCCCGATTATTAAATTACCCGGACTATATTCGTTTTTGTTTTACCTACCCAATGTCTGGCTTAAAACAATGTTTGTTTGCCTTTATGTATCCCGTATTAAAACGAAAAATCTATGATACCTACGTTGTTTCAGATGAGAAGGTTGCCGAAGCGCAGATTGAATTTGATGAAGCGCTTGCTGAGATTGAAAAGATTATCAGTAAACAGCCCTATTTATTAGGTGATACGTTTACCCGTGCTGATATATCGGTAGCGTCCATGCTGTCGTTATTGGTGTTACCAAAGGAGCACCCATTTCCGTGGGCCGAGAAAGAAATTCCGGATGAAAAGATTAAAGCGTTACACGACAGTTACGCAAAACATCCTGTTGCAGAATGGGTGCGCAATATTTATCGTAAGCACCGGTGACAGTTAGTCGCCATTAATAACCTTATTAGCGTGGGGTGCAATTTTATCCAATAAAGCACGGTGCATTTTTGGGTTGCCACAGACGATATTGCCGCTTACCAAATAATCATGTTCGTTTTCAAAGTCTGTTACAACACCGCCAGCTTCTTGAATTAGTAAAACACCGGCCGCAAGATCCCACGGTTTTAAGCCGATCTCGAAAAAGCCATCTAGTTTTCCAGCAGCAACGTATGCTAAATCTAACGAGGCAGCACCAGCGCGTCTTACTCCCGAGGTTGAGGAGAAAATATCGCGGAAAATATCTAGGTAAGGTTCGATGTTTTTTTTGTTTTTAAACGGAAATCCTGTGCCTAAAAATGCACCTTCAATTTTACGCTGACGACTCACCCTCAGGCGGCGGTTGTTAAGTGATGCACCTTTGCCGCGCGATGCAGTAAACAAATCTTGGCGTACAGGGTCGTAAATAACCGCCTGTTCAATAACATTATTATGTTTTAAAGCGATTGAAACGGCGTAATGAGGAAATCCATGTAAATAGTTGGTTGTGCCATCAAGTGGATCAATTATCCATAAGTACTCAGCATCCTCATTAAGAGAACCCGATTCTTCGGCCAACACGCCGTGATCAGGAAATGCTGTTAGCAATGTATTAATAATCTCTTGTTCAGCGAGTTTATCAATTTCTGTGGCGAAATCATTTTGACTCTTTATAGTTATCTTAAGAGTGTCAACTGAGTCAGCTGAACGTATTATAATATCGCCTGCTTGCCTTGCTGCTCGAATAGCAATGTTTAACATTGGATGCATGATTTTGCCTAGCTTTTGAATTGGCGCAAGGATAACAGATACCGCTGGAGAATGCCTTTTGAATGTCGATGAAAATAGCGAAATACTGTCTAATATTAGGATAGTGTTGGTGCAAACATCCCACCCTGGGAATATTGGAGCAACCGCGCGTGCAATGAAAAATATGGGGCTGACTGACTTAGCCTTGGTTAACCCAAAAACATTCCCAAGCGCAGAGGCGACTTCTCGCGCATCTGGCGCAGATAATATCCTTAGCAATGCGACGGTATATAGCAGTTTAAAAGATGCATTAGAACCATGTGAAGTGGTCCTTGGCGCCAGCGCAAGAATTAGGCACTTGGGCTGGTCAGAAGTTGGGCCGAAGAAAGGCTGTGAATTATTAATTTCGGGTGCCAAGTCATCAAAAGTGGGGTTGGTGTTTGGGCGTGAGAATTCAGGCTTAACCAATGATGAGTTGGAGTTAT
Source organism: Cycloclasticus sp. (assembly GCA_039830885.1). GTDB lineage: Bacteria > Pseudomonadota > Gammaproteobacteria > Methylococcales > Cycloclasticaceae > Cycloclasticus. The sequence continues at coordinate 3,325 of JBDOOJ010000048.1, read as the reverse complement.
GTAATCATTTATTACACATCCCGACAAATCCAGATTTCAGCTCTTTGAATGTAGCATCGGCCGTACAGGTGCTGTGTTATGAGATCTACTCTGCCGTTATCGGTGAACAAGTTATTGATGTGCCTGACGCTGAAGACAGACCAGCAAACAGCCAAGAATTTGAAGGTTTTTTCGATCACTTATTAAAGACGCTCGAAAAAACAGATTTTTTGCAGTTATATAAAACGAAACGACTTCAACAAAGGATTAGACGAATTTTTTATCGCTCCGACCTTAACCGAACCGAGGTGAATATCCTGCGCGGCATATTAACCGCCATTAATAATAAAATAGACGGTTTGAAGCGATAGAAAAAAACGTGTTTGTTTCCTGCGCACGTTAGAATACGCTTAATACACAATATCAATAAATAGTTAGCAAATATGTTTGATCAGTTAAAAGAAGATATCAATATTGTTTTTGAACGCGACCCAGCTGCGCGTACAAAACTTGAGGTGCTAACCACTTATCCCGGTTTGCATGCGTTGATGTTTCATCGCATAAATCATTGGTTATGGCACGCAAACCTTAAATTTATCGCACGTTTTTTATCTTTCTTCGCGCGTTGGTTTACCGGTATAGAAATTCACCCTGGCGCTGTTATCGGCAAACGATTCTTTATCGATCATGGTATGGGCGTGGTGGTTGGCGAAACAGCCGTTATTGGCGATGATTGCACGCTTTATCATGGCGTAACGCTCGGCGGTACGAGCTGGAAAAAAGGCAAACGGCACCCAACTTTAGCCAATGGTGTTGTCGTTGGAGCTGGGGCTAAAATATTGGGTCCCATTGATATTGGTCATGATGCCAGAATAGGCTCTAATTCAGTCGTTGTTCGGTCAGTGCCTGATGGTGCGACCATTGTCGGTATTCCAGGGCGTATTGCTAACGCCGCTGTTACTGCACCAAGCCCCGAGCAGGAAGCCTTAGCTAAGAAAATTGGTTTCGATGCTTACGGTACAGCTCAAGAGGTTCCAGATCCTGTTGCTGTAGCAATAAACAGTATGCTCGAGCATATCCATACGCTAGATAAAGAAATGGAACAAATGTGCAATGAGATTCAATCATTAGGCGGCAAAATTGGTGGTAAAGACGTGTCGGAAATATCAAGCGCACCTATTGATGACGGTACGGGTACCAGCTGCAAAGGCGAACAATCATAAAGTGAGACCTTGGATGAAAGTTCTTTTGCCCCTATGCGGCGTTAAAAAAGTGCTCAATCGGCTATTTACTCCAGTAAACTCGGCTTTGGCTTCCTGCGTCGCTCTACCTCCTCCATCCATGGAGTCGTCCCTCTTTCCGCGCCTTTTTGCTTTGTCTAGGAATAAAATCATCATCCGTGCAAAGGTCTCAAAGTAATATGATCTACTTGGATCATAACGCGACGACTCCAATTGACCCGGCGGTGCTCGACGCAATGCAACCTTTTCTCACCACGTTCTACGGTAACCCATCAAGCTTACATAGGCATGGTAGGGCGGTTAGAACCGCGCTAGACCAAGCCAGAGAGCAGGTTGCGAAGCTTGTAAAGGTTAGCCCTGAGCAAGTCATTTTCACCAGTGGCGGCACAGAAGCTAATAACCTTGCCGTCTCCTCAGCGGCCTTCGCGCAAACTAAAAAAATACTCCTAGGGGCAACAGAACACCCATCCGTAATAGAACCAATCAAACTACTGGTTGCTGATGGTTACGCTTGTGAGGAAATAAGCGTTAATCAGCAGGGAGTCATACCGATGGATAGTTTGGCGTCGTTAATCAACAAAGACGTTGGCTTTATAAGTGTCATGCACGCAAACAATGAGACGGGCGTTATCCAAGATATCTCATCTTTAGCTGAGATGGCGAGGCAGAATAATATAATCATTCATACGGACGCCGTGCAATCCGCCGGAAAAATACCCGTTAATTTCATGTCGATGAACGTCAATTTAATGAGCTTGTCTTCACACAAGATATACGGCCCAAAGGGCGTTGGTGCATTGATTCATGATAACAATACATCACTGTCGCCGACATTACACGGTGGCGGGCAAGAAGAAAGTTTAAGACCTGGTACTGAGAATGTTGCCGGCATTATTGGTTTTGGTAAAGCCGCTGAATTAGCGAGTCAACAATTAGTCGCGAGATCTGAGCACTTGTTGAATCTAAGAGATACCTTAGAACAAGATATACGCGATATTAAAGGGTTTTATATCGCTGGTGAGTCGGCTAATCGCCTACCTAATACGATTCAAATTTTGATTGATAATGTTGATGGGGAAATGCTGTTGATGCAACTTGATCAAAAAGCCATTGCCGTCTCAAGCGGTTCAGCGTGTTCCAGTAACAGCAAAAAACCGAGTTCAGCCCTTAAAGCCATGGGCTATACAGACAAATTAGCGCTAAGCGCCATTCGAGTAAGCCTGGGCCAACAAAATACGTTAACCGATGTATCGGAGTTCGTTGCTGCTTTAAAGGCTATCGTTAGTCGTTAACTGAATGGCTATAACAGACCCCCGATTCAGGGCTTAGAACAACCTTAACCAAGCTTTCAGCAGCGTCATGGGTGCTATTAGGTTGATAATTTTCAACACCTGGATGAGTTTTCTTTCTTATCGGTAATTCGCATGCACCGGGTATAAAAACGTTACTAACAACGGTCGTGTCTTCTAATTCATCGGCTAGCATCACCGCTAAACTTTCTATACCGACTTTAGACACGCCATACGCACCCCAATACGCTTTGCTTTGGCGCGCGGATGAATCTGAAATAAAAGTAATAGATGCGTGCTCAGCTTGCTGCAATAGTGGCAGACAAACTTTGCTCATTAAGGCCGCGGCATTAACATTCACTTGCTGAACCTTTTGCCATTCAGAGCTGTCTTGGCTACCGATGGGGCCAATAATTCCCATATGACATGCAGCATGAACTAAACCATCTAACCTTTTGAATTCATTGTATATAGAATGAATTAATTGCTTGTAATTATCTTCGTCTGTTTGTTCTAAATCAAAAGGGATGATGGCAGGGGTAGGGTAGCCTGCGGCTTCAATTTCATCGTAAATGGCGTCTAGTTTATTCTCATTTCGCCCCGTCAAAACAACCGTTGCACCAGTTTTTGCTAAGGCCAACGAAGCGGCTTTGCCTAAACCACCCGTGGCACCTGTAACGAGGTATACGCGGTCTTTCAATTGATTTTTTTTAATCTCTAGTAGAGGAACAGGTACCGTCTTATTCATCTTTTGCTTTATCTATCAGGGTTTGTTTGCGAGTAGATTTTTCAATAGGCTCTAAATCGGGCAGTGAT
>JBDOOJ010000091.1:0-30525 GCA_039830885.1 Cycloclasticus sp. | reverse complement strand
CTGTCGAGCAATTTTTTGAGCTTCAGAGAAGGTGGTCTGGTGGTCACATTTAAGTGCCTGATAAGAGCACTTACGATTTACAGTTTTACGAGCTACCCAGCGACCTGAGCCATCTGATAATTTACGAAAACCAAGATGCTGTCCCGTCGATAATGTATACCAGTAAGGTTCGGATTTTGCGGGCAGTTTTTTTCTACCTGAGATTGTGTCGATTCTATTAGGCATTTTAAGATTTCCTACAAGTTTCAATCGTCTTCTCGTACGGAACATATACGGAACAATTGCTTTAGAACTGTATTAAATCACTTTAGACTTTATCAAGCAATACCTTTTAATATCAATAAGTTAGAATGTATTTTATGGGACGCTGTAGGACGCTAAATTAGCACTTTCACGGCGGTAACAGGGGTTCGAACCCCCTTGGGGACGCCATATAAATCAACCGCTTGCAGCAATGTGAGTGGTTTTTTTATGCCTGTTATTTATGGGTTGTCATTTTGCATTAAACGTTTTTTAACTCGTCGAACGCCAAACCACACGCCGATTAAAACAACCGGGATGGATGCACCAACAAACAGGTCTACATTCATGGGTAAACCAATGGCTTTAATGGCTTTACCTAAATAGCTTGTTAAGCCGACAATATAATACGTGATGGCAGCAATGGATAAGCCTTCCACGGTTTCTTGCAGCCTTAGTTGAAGTTTGGCACGCTTGTTCATTGAATTAAGCACATCTTGGTTTTGCGACTCTAGAGCTAAATCAACACGGGCCATGAGTATTTGACTGGCTCTAGCTATACGCACAGACAGGCTTTCTAGCCGTGATGAGGTCGATTCGCAAGCATGCATGGCGGGCTGAAAACGCCGCTCTAGGTAACGTGAAATCATTTGTCGGCCTTCAACTCTACTTTCGCGAATACGCTGTAGACGATCCATGACAATGGATTCGTAAGCTTTAGTGGCGCTAAAACGGTACGAGGTGGCCGCTATTAAGCGTTCAATGTTGGCTTCCATTGATGTCAGTTCTTCTAATAGGATACGTTCTTCTTCAATGGTGCTTGTATCGGTCAGTTTTTGCGTTAAATCGGTTAGGCGCTGCCCCATTTGACCGATTTGTTTGCGGTATTTGGACACCAGTGGGTAACCCAGTAACGCTAGCATACGGTAGGTTTCTAGCTCTAATAAATGCTGAATAAGGCGGCTAGTTGTGTGCGATGTTAAGCATTCGTTAATAACTAAAACTTGGCTGAAACCGTCCTTTTTTAGTCTGAAGTCGGTCCACGCTTGCGCAGCCGTACCACTGACATAACTGCCGACTAAGCTGTCTTCTTGAAACAGTGCAGATATGGAAGTTTGATCTAAGGTGATTTCATTAGAAGAGACAATGTCTATGTGTTGAGCAACCAATAATTCGCCAACAATGTTGTTTAACCATTGTTCTGGTACTTCGTCGATGGCTTTGCAGCTGAAAGGCTGTGCACAATGTTTGTTGGCATAAAATGAATAGCTAGAAAACTCTGTGTGCTTTTCCCACCTAAGCGAAAAGCGACCGAAGTTTGCATCGTAGTGTGTGGCGTTGTCGAGCGGTGGGGTAACGGCAAACTGTTCTGCCAACACTTTTAAATGATCACACTCCAGCTTAGGGCTCATTTCACCGGTTAGTAACACCATATGCGAAACCTGTACGGGCGATTCTATTTCCGCATAGGGGCGAGCATGTGTTTCGTTAAATAGTTTGTGGCGAAGAGGGTGTTCGTTGGGTAAAGACATAGGTTTTTCTTATTTATATATAACAATGATTAATATTAGCTGAATGGGAATTATCTCACAAGTTGGATTGAAGGCAGTAAATAGCAGATTGATTTAAGGGTTTTGTTTAGAATGTAACGATAGAATTAAATTTACGTAATAAAAAGGTGATAGAAATGGTGATGTTGATGAGCAAAAGATTTGGCCTGATGTTAGGTGTTTTATTTTTGATGACCTTAAGTGCGTGCAGTAATGATGCGCCGGTTGATGTGGAAAAGGCAGCGCTTGCAACACCCATTGAAAACGTAAAACTCGATGTTTTTAAAAGCCCAACGTGTGATTGTTGTGGACGTTGGGTTGGTTATATTGATGATAAAGGCTTTGACGCTACAACGCACCACCCAGCCGATTTGAATTTAGTTAAACGTAAGCTAGGCATCGCGCCGCAATACCAATCGTGTCATACCGGTGTATCAAAAGAAGGGTATATATTTGAAGGCCACGTACCGGCAGATATTATGCAGCGCTTTTTAACTGAAAAACCTGATGGTGCGCTTGGCCTTGCCGTACCCGGTATGCCCATTGGTAGTCCGGGTATGGAAATGGGCGACCGCTATGATGACTACGATGTTTTACTGCTTAAAAAAGATGGTAGCTCTGAAGTGTATGAGCGTATTCGTCCTAAGCGTTAGAGCGTGCTTCGCGTATCACGCCCCAAGCTGAATACATTACGATGGCGGCGATAAAAAGGCCAATAATAATATCGGGCAGGGGCGAGTTAAGCCAGTACACTAAGTAGGCAGCAATCATTACGCCAACATTATTAATCATGTCATTGCGGGTGCAAAGCCAGGTGGCTTGCATGTTAATGTCACCATCGCGATAGGCCATTAATAAATAGAAAGTGACGCTGTTGGCCAACAAAGCAAATAAGCCGAATAAACCCATGTTAAAAGCATCAGGCATATTGTTTGTACTGAGCAAGTAAATAGGTTGAATAAGAATACCCAAGCCCAAGGTCATTTGAAAAACACCACTGGTGAGCGCAGCGCGATTTTTCCAATGTTCAGCACGCTCTAAGGCAAATAAGCCCAAGGCATACACTAATGCATCAGCCAGCATATCGAGCGAGTCCGCCATCAACGCCGTGGAATGACTCAGCATACCAGCCGTAAATTCCACAACAAACATCGTCGCGTTTATCACTAACACGATAATCAATACGCGTTTTTGTTGCTTCGTTGCCGTTGCTATTTTATCGCTAGAACAGCCATCACATCCGGCCATGCTATCTCCTAAGCTGCATTAGTTTGCTTTGAAAAGAATGAATATAACGCAGGTATCACCACGAGTGTTAATAAGGTTGAGGAAAACAACCCCCCGACCACAACGGTAGCCAATGGACGTTGAACTTCCGACCCTACGCCACTGGCTAACAACATAGGGATCAGGCCAAGAGCGGCTATACTCGCGGTCATTAACACGGGGCGTAATCTTGAAAGCGCCCCTTCAAAAGCAGCACGCTCAACGGTGAGTCCATCACTAAGCCGCTGGTTAATCGCGTTAACCATCACAACACCGTTCAATACGGCCACGCCAAACAAAGCGATAAAACCAATGGAGCCTGGTACGGACAAGTACTGCCCAGACACAAACAACGCCGCAATACCACCAATCATCGCCAGTGGAACATTCAACATAATCAGCAATGATTGCCCCACAGAGCTGAAGGCAAAGTACAACAATAAAAAGATGAGACCTAAAGATGCAGGTACGACAACCATAAGTTTTGCTTGTGCCCGTTGCTGGTTCTCAAATTGTCCACCAAATACTACGGTATACTCAGGTGGCAGATCAATATCATCATTAATACGTTGTTGAATTTCTGCTACCAAGCCACCCATATCACGTCCTTCAACATTGGCTTGAATCACGACACGTCGCTGCACATCATCTCGACGAATTTGCGGTGGCCCAGATTCAATTTTCACTTGTGCTACATCACCCAGCTTCACCCATGCGCCACCAGGCGCTTGTATGGTTAGGTTTTGAATGGCTTCAACGCTGTGACGAAAATCTGACTGTAAACGAATATTAATATCATACCGTTCGTTACCGTTAATCACTTGTCCAGCTTCCAAGCCACCAATTGAGTTAGCAACCAAATCCATCACTTGCGCAACCGAAATGCCATAACGAGCCAGCACATCTCTATTGGGTCGAATAGCGAGCTGTGCTTCGCCGGCAATTTGCTCCATTTCTACACCGCGAGTCCCCTCTATTTTACGCACTAAACCTTCAATCTTTTTACCTGTACTTGCCAAGGTATCGAGATCTGGTCCAAATAGTTTGATGGCCAATTGTGCTTTAACGCCGGATAATAATTCATCCACACGGGTAGCAATCGGTTGTGAGAATGAGAACAGCAAACCAGGATGAACTAACATTTTTTCTTCCATCAATTTTTGTAATGCCTGTCGATTTGATGCGCTCGTCCAATCACTGACGGGCTTCAACCCCACAAAGATTTCAACGTTTGAAACCGGTTCAGGATCGCCACCTATTTCAGCTCGACCTGCACGACTAGATGCATACAAAACTTCTGGAAACGTCATCAGTTGTTCTTCAAGCTTTGCCGCTACACCTAATGAGGTAGTGAGGCTTGACGAAGGCGCTAGGGTGACTCGAATATTTAAGGTGCCTTCTTCTAACTCAGGCACAAACTCAGTACCTAGAAAGGGTACCAAAGCTAATGAGGCAATAAACAAAGTTACCGAGCCTATGACTACTCGTCTTGGTGACGACATCACCTTCCCCAGATGGCGTTGGTAAAAACTTTCTATTTTAACCATCATTGGATTATGTCTTTCTTTAATACCTTTTGTGAAAAGGTAAGTAGCCAATGCAGGGACAACAATAAGTGCCACCAATAATGACGCTAGCATCGCCAATACAATGGAAATAGCCATCGGTTGAAATAACTTACCTTCTACACCTTCCAGAGTAAATAAGGGTGCAAAAACGATGATGATAATCATCACTGCAAAGAACACTGGCCTACCCACTTCACGTGCTGCTTCTTGAATACGTAAAGCCATACCCTGTTGGTCATGGGCTGCATCATATGGGTGAGGCGCCCCCTCTGCTAATACTTCTTGCGCATATTGATGGTGCTCAGCATCAGGTTTGGTTAAATGGCTAAAGATATGCTCCATCATCACCACTGATCCATCGACCATCATACCGATAGCAATCGCTAAACCACCTAACGACATTAAGTTGGCAGAGATTCCCCAATATGCCATCGCTATTAACGCTAGGCCAATCGAAATAGGCACCGATATCAACACTAAAAAGGCAGCTCGTAGGTTCATTAAAAACAACATCAACACAATGATGATTAACACAAATGCTTCTAATAAGGCCTTGCTAACCGTGTTAACTGCTTGGTCAACAAGGTCGGCTTGGTCATAAAAAGACTCAATCGTCACACCATCGGGTAGTGCTGTTTGTATGGCTGGTAGGCGAGATTTAATACCATCAATCGTAGCTTTTGTATTCGCGCCTAGGCGTTTCATTACAATGCCTGCCACCACTTCGCCCATTGCAACAGGCTTACCATCAACATCGCGGCGTGACATGGTAACCGCGCCTTGTCGAATTTCAGGGCCAAAGTTAACCTTGGCAACATCACTAACGCGTACTGAAACACCGTTAATATTCTTCAGTGGAATGTTACCAATATCGCGCAGGCCCTCTTCATTGTTGCGTACCCAACCAACACCACGAATTACTAATTGTTCGGCCCCTCGGTCTAAATACCAACCGCCAGCATTGCGGTTGTTTTGCTCAATGGCTTCGGCAATATCATTAATGGTTAACTTATAAGACAACAGCTGACGTGGGTTAACTTGCACTTGATACTGCTTAACTTCTCCACCAAATGACAACACCTCGGTTACCCCACTAACAGGCATTAACAACAGTTTAACCACCCAGTCATTTAAACTGCGCAACGCAATGGCATCGTATTTTTCAGGGTCATCGGCACGTAAAATATATTGATACACCTGACCTAGGCCAGACGTGTTTGGACCTATTTCGGGTGTACCAATACCATCGGGTATTTGCTCACGCGCCGACTGCAAACGCTCAAAGACCAGTTGTCGTGCGAAGTAAATATCCGTCCCTTCTTTAAACACCACTGTAATAACGGACAAGCCTGTTTTTGATATGGAGCGAACTTCTTCAACATCCGGCAAGGCATACATCACCGATTCGATGGGGAAGGTGATGAGCTGTTCAACTTCTTCAGACGCTAATCCGCGTGCCTCGGTATTTATTTGCACCTGCACATTCGTTACATCTGGAAATGCATCAAGGTTGAGCGACGGCAATATCAATACGCCAGTCACTAAGGTCGCGACCAACGCCAGCACCACCATTAAACGATTATTAATACCAAAATCAATAATTTTATTTAACATGGAGCTCCCCTTAATGATTGTGTATTTCAAAGCCAGCTTTCGCTAACTCTGATTGCAAAAAGAAAGCACCACGAGTAACGACGCGAGCACCTGCTTTAATGCCTTCAATCACGGTGACACCATTATTGGTTCTGATAACGTCCACTTCTTGCGGTTCAAACTCATTGTTTTCATGTTCCACAAACACCATCCAATCGCCGTCTGGGCTGCGAAGCACCGCATCTGCAGGAACTGACAGGGCCTTTTGCATATTATTCGACATGATTTTTGTATCTACAAAAATACCGGGGTGAAGTAAATCGTTAGGGTTCGCAATTTCGATACGCACACCGATAGTCCGCGTTGTTTCATCTAAAGAATGATGACGTTGAATCACTTTTCCGCTTAATACTTTATCGCGAAATAGCACGTTTGCAGTAGCCCCCACACGAACATCCAATGCTTGTTCTGCCGTTAAACGCGCAGTAACCCACAGTGATGTTTCATCGCTGATTTCAAACAACATGCGACCAGGTTCCACTAACTCACCCAAGGTAAACTCATCATGAATAACCGTGCCATTTTGTAATGCTTGTAGCTGAAAACGACCGTTGGCTAGCGCGCTTTTTCCACCCTTTATCATCGCATCGATTTGTTGTTGACTCATGCCGTAGGCTTGCACTTTTGCCAGCGCTTGTTCATGGTTAACGTTAGCTTGTATATAGCGCGCGCCAGAAACAACTTTTCGGCCTAATTTACGCACACGGTTCCACTCACGGGCAGCGACTAATAAATCACCCTGCGCTTTCGCCATATCAACGCTAGATAGCGTTATAAGAGGTTGGCCAGTCGTCACTTCATCACCCAATTTTGCATGACGCTGAACCACTTGAGCGCTAATACGCGACACAACTTGGCTGGTAGCATAAGCATTCAGCGTTATCTCACCCGGCGCACTTATTTCGCTGTTAATTTGGCTCAATTGAAGCGTTTTTATAACGATGTCGGCTGCTTTTCTTTGAGCAGCGTTAAGTTTCACACTGTTCTCTTCTTCGTGTTCACCTCCATGATCGTCGTGCTCCTCGGCAGTCGCTGGTTCGTTCTCATGCCCATGCTCACTTTCCGCATAGCCATTGCTTATATTTAATAACACCAACAGTAAGATGATTAATCCTGATTTAGTGATATTCATTGTTATTCTCCTTTGCCTGATTGCGCAGCATTATGACTAACCACTACGTCATTGCTTGTTACCCATTGGTTTATCTCGCCAGAGGCAATAAGCCACTGCGTCCAAGATTGCCAAAGCTGTGTTTTGTGTTTGATAGCGATTGCTTGGGTATCGAGCGATTGTTTTAGCCGCACTAAGTAATCAGCGGTGCTAAGTTCACCAACTTTCCACAAACGTTCTAATAAAGATTCTTGCTGTAATAAGCTGTGGCTACCCACTGCTTGCCATTGCGCCCACGCTCGACGATTAAGCGCCAATGTTTGCTCTGCTGTTTTAAGCTTGGCAGCTAATAAACGGCGAACGTCTATAGCTTCACGTTGACGCCGAATCAACTCCGCATTGGCCGCATCCACTTCGGCGCTAAAATTATTACGCACAAATAATGGCATTGAAAACGTTATATTGGTCAGGCTTTCATCGCCTTCTTTTCCAGCTTTTATACCAATCGTTGGGTCTGGCCGTTGTTCTCGTTGGCGTAATTTAATGTTAGCCCGAGCAATGTCCATTCGCGCACGTGCAAGCTGCATTTGAGGCAGACTATCCAATAAAGCATTTATATTATCGACGGGTTGTTTTTTATCATCCGGCACACTCTCTATAAAAGGCAGATTAATTAAAGCCTTATCGCTATCATCACCCAGCAATACAAACAGCGCTTGCTTGCTGGTAATCAAGGCTGACTCAGCGTCAACCAATTGAAAGCTGGCTTCGCTACCGGCTAATTGAGCGAGAGATAAGTCAACTTCAGTTAAATCACCTACGTCATAGCGTTGTTTTGCAATATTAATAAACGTCGCCATAGAAGCCATTCGCTTAGCCGCAATTAGCTGACTTTCGATGCTTGCTCGATAGCTTGCCAACGCCAATAGCACCTCGGCAGATAGCTGTTGCTGCTGAAACGCTAATTCGTTAATACTGTGCTGCCAACTAAAGTCGGCTAGTCGAGTGTGAGCCGATCGTTTATCACCCCAATCAATGGTTTGAGTAATGCCCACTGTCTTAGAGTCAATATCTGTGCTTTCATATTCAAATTCAATCTCGGGGTTGAATAACGGCTGCTCTGCGGCATGGCGCTTGGCTTCTGCCTTATCTACAATTGCTTGAGCCGCTTGTAATCGAGGGTGCTGAGTAACCACTTGGGTTACCCAAGCGGCTAAGTTAGCGTGTTCAGTTGCGTTTGCCATAGAAGACAACAGCAACGCACTCAACAAAAGAGTGGTTGTGTTTAAAAATCTCATGCTCATTCCTATAAAAATCAAACCAACACAGGCGTTATTAACCTGTGTTTGATAATCGGCTATTGCCGATAATGTTTAGGAACTAGACGAGCGGGGGACGCTGAGGTGGGCTGTTATGGTATGAAAAAAGGTAAAAGTGGTAATCGGCATCTACTGTGTGAACAATAGGAACGAGCGTATTGAACTGGGTGTTGAGCAAGCCCAATAAATGCACGCTGGCGTGGCAGCAATGGTCATCATCTAACGGGTGCTGTGAGCTAAGGTCTTGTGAATCGAACACGTGAGATATATTTTGTTGGTGCCCTTGCCCCATGCTGTCATCATGGCTGTGCATCGTCCACACACTGCTGTAACTCAATATGCTGAGTATTAGAAACAGGGTGGTGAGGAGATTAGTTTTCATATATGTGGGGTTAGTTTTGCTTAGTTTATGCGTTGGCCTTGCGCGCTGTCAATGCGCTTTTTTAAGGGCTGATGTTTTCCAAAGCATAAAGATAACCGGCAATAAAAATAACGAGAATATCAACGTGGTCACCATGCCGCCAACCATCGGTGCAGCTATGCGTCGCATAACTTCTGAACCGGTGCCAGAGCCGAGCATAATGGGTAATAAGCCGGCAATAATGGCGGTAACGGTCATGACAATCGGCCGGATGCGTTTTAATGCACCGCTTGTAACGGCTTGATAAATATCGTTTGCCGTTAGTTCCTCATCACGCTTGCCTACACTGTCCATTTTTTCTTTAAGCGATTGATTAAGGTACACCAACATAATCACGCCTATTTCAATTGACACGCCAGCGAGCGCAATAAAGCCCACGGCAACAGCAACGGACAGGTTGTAATCGAGCAGGTACAACAACCAAATACCGCCGGTTAATGCCACCGGTAGGGTACCAATAATAATCGCCACCTCGGTTAGGTTTTTAAAATTCAAATACAACAATAAGATAATCACCATTAAAGTGGCTGGTATAACGGTCATTAATTTATCCATCGCCCGAACCATGTATTCATATTGGCCAGACCAACTGATGGAGTAGCCGGGAGGCAGTTTTATAGTGTTATTGAGCAGCAACTTCGCACGTTCTACGTACGAGCCAATATCCGCATCGGATATATCGACGTAAATCCAACCATTGAGCCGTGCATTTTCAGTTTTAATCATCCCCGGGCCTTGCTCAATTCGGATATCGGCCACTTCAGATAAAGGAATATGTCCATTTCGTGGGGTGACGATAGGGAGCTGGCGAATTTTCTCGAGGCTATCTCGGTAGTCACGTGGGTAACGTATGTTGACGGGGTAGCGCTCTAACCCTTCTACCGATTGCGTTACTTGCATGCCGCCTAAAGCGGTTTTAATAACCAATTGAATGTCGCTGATGTTTAAACCAAATCTGGCGGCTGCTAAACGGTTTATGTCGACAGTGACATAACGGCCGGAAGCCACCCGTTCAGAATACACAGATGCAGTGCCTTCAAGGCGCTTAAGTTGTTGTTCGATTTTCTGTCCAATGTCTTGAATGACCTTTAAATCGCTGCCAGCGACTTTTATACCAACGGGCGTTTTAATACCGGTTGCAAGCATATCAATGCGGTTTTTAATCGGCATCACCCATATATTAGACACCCCGGGGATGTTTAATTTACTGTCCAATTCATCTCGAATTTTTTCAATCGTCATGCCATCTCGCCATTGAGATTTTGGTTTGAATTGAATGGTGGTTTCAACCATTGTCAGTGGGGCGGGGTCGGTTGCGCTATCCGCACGGCCAATTTTACCGAATACGCTTTTTACTTCCGGCGTGGTTTTAATGATTTTGTCTGTTTGTTGCAAAAACTGTTTCGCCTTACCGATTGAGATAGAAGGGAAGGTGCTAGGCATGTACAGCAAGTCGCCTTCGTCTAAATCAGGCATAAATTCAGAGCCCAATTGATTGATGGGTACGAAACCAAAAATGATAAGAAGCACCCCGGCCAGCACCGTTTGTTTTGTGTGTGTTAACACCCAATGAATAGAGGGTTGGTACAGCTTAATCAACAAGCGATTAACAGGGTTCTGGGTTTCAGGGAGAATTTTTCCGCGTACAAAGTAGCCCATTAAAACGGGTACTAAGGTAATCGATAGCAAGGCAGCGCCTGCCATTGCAAATGTTTTTGTGTACGCAAGTGGGGCAAATAATCGGCCTTCTTGAGCTTCTAGGGTGAACACAGGGAGAAAGCTTAGGGTAATAATCACCAATGAGAAGAACAACGCAGGGCCAACTTCAGACGCGGCTTGAGCAATAATTTGCCAATGATTTCCATCGCTATTGTCATCAGCTTCCATCTTTTTATGGGCGTTTTCAACCATCACCACTGCTGCATCCACCATGGCGCCAATGGCAATGGCAATACCGCCTAATGACATGATGTTGGCGTTGATGTTTAACCGTTGCATGATAATAAAGGCAATCAATATTCCCACCGGTAACGACAGGATAACCACCAGTGAAGAGCGTAAATGAAACAAGAAAATGGCGCAAATTAACGCCACGACTAAAAATTCTTCAACCAGCTTGGTACTTAAGGTATCCACTGCACGTAAGATTAAAGATGAGCGATCATAGGTCGTGACGATTTCTACGCCCTCGGGCAAGCTTGCTTCTAATTCTTTAAGCTTGGCTTTAACGCCATCAATGGTTGCCAACGCGGTTTCACCTGAACGCATGATAATCACGCCGCCAACCACTTCACCTTCGCCATCCAATTCGGCCACACCACGTCGCATTTGCGGGCCGATTTGTATGTTAGCAATATCGGATAACAACAGAGGAACACCGTCTGTTGAGACCATAATCGGTATGTTTTTTATATCCTCAATGCTATCGATATAGCCGGTTGCTCGAATCATGTATTCGGCTTCGGCCATTTCAATGACCGAACCGCCAGTTTCTTGATTACCGTTTTGGATGGCGGCTTTTACCACTGAAATGGGCAGGTTATAGGCGCGTAAACTGTCGGGGTTAATAATGACTTGGTACTGCTTTACCATGCCGCCAATGGTGGCCACTTCAGACACGCCTTCAATCGTTTGCAGTTCGTATTTTAAAAACCAATTTTGTAAACTGGTCAGCTCTGCAAGGTCGTGTTGGTTGCTGCGGTCAACCAAGGCATATTCATACACCCAGCCAACGCCTGTCGCGTCCGGGCCTAATTTAGGTTTGGCTTG
Source organism: Cycloclasticus sp. (assembly GCA_039830885.1). GTDB lineage: Bacteria > Pseudomonadota > Gammaproteobacteria > Methylococcales > Cycloclasticaceae > Cycloclasticus. Next base: position 18,628 of record JBDOOJ010000091.1, on the reverse strand, counting down.
TTCAGGTAAATTTGATGCTGCTTGGCTGAGGTATTCTAGTACCCGTGAGCGTGCCCAATATAAATCCGTGCCGTCTTCAAAAATAACGTAGACATAGGAGTCACCAAAGAACGAGTAACCGCGCACGTTCACGGCTTTTGGAACCGACAGCATGGCCGTTGTTAACGGGTAAGTGACTTGATCTTCAACGACTTGCGGGGATTGCCCGGGGTAACTGGTTTTGATAATGACCTGAACGTCAGATAGGTCAGGTATTGCATCGAGCGGAATGTTTTTAACGGCGATAACGCCCCAAACAGTCAAAACAGCCGTGAGCATTAACACCAAGAAGCGGTTTCTAATCGACCAATGGATGATGCTGATAATCATTGTTTAGGCTCGTCTATCATGCTGTTTGGGTCGGTCATTCTGAACATGCTGGCGCGTAAACTGGCTTCAGAGTCTATTAAGAATTGACCTGAAACAACCACCTCTTCACCTTCATTTATACCGTCAATCAGTTCAATAAAGTGGCCGCTTTCAATGCCAGATGTCACTGTTCTGGCTTCAAATTTACCCTCACCTTTGGCGATGATGACGCGTTCTTCATCACCCGTTCTAATCAGTGCTTCTGTAGGGATAACCAAGATATTATTTTTTGCGCCGCTAAATATCTTTACCTTGGTGAACATATTGGGTTTAAGCATTTCATCGGGGTTATCAAACACCAACCGAACTTTTAACGAGCGGGTGACTTTATCAAGGGACGGGTAAATGTAATTCACTTTACCTTTCCAAACCTTACCCGGCATATACGATAAACGCACCTCAGCCGGATCGCCCACTTTTACCCAATTAGCTTGTTTTTCAAACACGTCCACCAATATCCAAACGGATGATAAATCAGCCAAGCTCATCACCTTATTGCTGGGTTTAACGTACATGCCATGCCGCACAGATAGCTTAGAGACAACGCCATCTCTATCGGCATAAATGGGTATGGTTTGCTGCACGTTACGGGTTTTTTTAAGCTGTTTTATTTGCGTATCAATCAAGCCTAAAGACGACAGGCGAATGGCTGACGATTTAATCAATTGACGATTCCCCGACCTTAACGCTTGTACGTACTCTTGCTGCGCATTAACCAATTCAGGCGAATACAGTTGCAAAATGATGTCGCCTTTTTTAAACCGTTCGCCAACAGAATGGGTGGCTAAGTGCTCAATCCAACCGGCTGTGCGTAAATGAATATGACTCACTTTGGCTTCGTTGTAATCCACGTAGCCGACGGTATTGATGCCGCGCCATAATCGAGAGCGCTCTACTTTAGCGGTGCGTATGCCAAAGTTTTGAATCACGGCAGGTGAAATTTCAACCAAACTACCTGAGCCGCTACCAGCGTAAACAGGCACTAATGCCATGCCCATTGGGGATTTCCCTGGTTCGTCTCGCCGATAGTTCGGGTCCATCGGTGCAACCCAATACAGCACGGTTTTGTCATCCTGTTTATCGGCGTATGCCAGTGAAATATGTTGCAAGCTAAAAACAATTAAGCCCGTAACAAGCAGTTGTATTGCCTTAGTTGTGTTCATTAGTTGCTCCCAGCGTTTGTGTGCTGCTTAAAAATAGAATTTGTGCCCGTGCTTTTGTTTTATCAACGACAATCCGTTGATGCTGCAATTGCGTTTCAAGTTGAATAATTCGCGATTGGATTAAGGTAGAAAAGTCAGCTACGCCGCTTTGGTAAGAGCGTAAAGCCGCGCGTGAATTTTCGGCGGCTTGTGTTAATAGATCTGCCTCATACCGTTCAGCGCGTTGTGACAAACGTAGCCAATCACCGTAATGCAATCGAAGTTGTTGGCGCATGTTCCGTAAGGTATCCAAGCGGCCTAACTTAACCGCTTGATAATTATATTGACTAGACGATAAGCGTTTGTTTTGTCGTTTTTCGGGAAAAATAGGCAATTCAATACTGACGGTTGCGGCCATTAAATCGTCGCGGTGTTGACCGTTAATCTCATCACCAAATCGCTTACGGTATTCAATGCCAACATTAAAACCGGGTTTAAATTGCTCCTCAGCCATGTGTACATTTTGTTTAGCGGCGTTCACCAACGCATCCTCCATGAGTACGCGGGGGTGATAAGTCAGTCGTTGCTCAAGCTGTTCTAAATTACTTGTTGTTGGCAGCACAGGGAGCTCCTCACTTAAGGACTGTTGGTAAATATCAGGCAACCATTTATTCAACGTAGATTTGCTCATGTTTAACAAATTCAAGGCTTGATTGATTCGATCATCCAAGCGCGATAGCTCAAGTTTTGCCAGTAAAATATCTTGCTGGCTGGCCCTGCCAACGCTGTAAAAGTTTTCAGTGGTGGTTAATAATTCAACAAAATGGCGGCGGTTTTTATTTAAGACGGCCATCGTCTGTTGTTGATAAAAGGTTTCCAAAAAGCTTAAGCGAACAGCCAAAATCACCTGCTTTTGAAGCCAAGCTGTTTGTTGTTGCTTGGCCATAGCAAGCTGCTCGCCTTTAAGCTGTTTAAACGCGAGCGTATCGCCCTTGGGTAGCATTTGTTTTATTCCAAATCGCAGCTGAGTGGTGGGGTTGTCATTGAGATCAAAATCATCGGTTGGCACGTTTATCAACCCAAACGTTAAGGTTGGGTCGTTTAATTGCCCGTCTGCGATGGCCGAATCGGTCAACGACATGGCTATTGCTTGGTTTCTTTGTATGGCCGGTTCATTCAATAACGCAACGTGTTCTGCATCCCTCAGCGTCAATAAAGATTCGGCTGATACCGGCAAACAGAATAAAAAAAGCAACGCTGTTGTCCAGCATGATTGCATTGAATACTTAAGGTGAAACTTGAGTTGACGCATGTCATCTCCTTAACAATGATAAAAACAGCCCGAAAACACACGGGGAATTACATAACAGTTAAGAGACGGTAGGGGGCCTGAGTAACGGCGGGGAAATAATAGAACTAAGCTGCTGAACAACGGGGGCAATGTGGGTAGCGTTGAGTTGTTCGGTGCTGAATACAAGTTGAGTAGAAAAAGTAAACACACTGGCATTGCAACTATTACAACAATCAGGCATCACATCAACGGCGCAACAATCCTCGGTCGATGCGGGCGCGTTGCTCATTGTGTCGTGCGACATGTCCATAGCGGCATCAGCCGACATGTTGTTGCACATAGAGCTAATGTCTGTGGATGCGTTAACGACCGGCCCGATAAAAAGTGCAAACAGCAACATCGCGCAAAAAAGGCGAGAAGCGAGGGGTGACGTTTTTTTAAACAGCGGCTGCATATAACCGGAATAATAGTCTAAAGTTGCGTGAAATACAAAATAACGACAAAAGGGGTATGATTTGCTAAGAGCTAATCGTATTAATACAGGAGTGATTTTATGAAACAAGCGATAGTTTTTCTAGCGGTGAGTTTATTGGTATTAACGGCTTGCTCCAATGATGGCAGTGCGACCAGCGAAGCAGATAAAAAGACCGTGTTTGATAGTCAATTAAACGCCTTAGATAAAACGCGCAATATAGAAAACGTATTGCAGCAAAGTGCAATTCAACGCAAAAAAGAATTGAATAGCGAGTAACGATTAGAAACGTCGTCTCCTTATTAACATTTAAAAGTTAAGCGGTTGATTTTATTTGGTTTATTTATACTGCTATTTCATGTTACATTGTTACCGAATGGGACCCTATTAAATGGCACTTTCCTGTATGGAATTATATAGAGGGGTGTTGAAATGACTGCAGAGCTAACTCAACAGTTAATGCAGATTGTAACAAGTGAACGAAATCCGGTGGCAACACTGACACTGGACGGGGATATATCATTCGTAAACTCCTCAGCATTATCAGCCATTGACACTAAATTTGAAGGTGTTGTTGGAAAGAAACTATGGGATTGCCCGTGGTGGGATGGCGACAGTAGTCGTCAAGCGACAGTCCAACAATTTTTTCAACAAGCGACGTCTGGCGAAACGACGCTCCTAAATATTCAGTGTGTTACACAATTCGGGTTGCGTTGGTTAGAGTGTTGTATATCAGCCGTACGCAATGAACAGGGTGATATTACTTGTTTTTTGATTGATGGCCGAGATATTGAAAGTTTAAAATCAGCTAAAACTGACTTGTACAAGAGCGAGCAACGATACAAAATGTTGTTTGAGAATGCTCGCCACCCTGTCATGTTAATGAACGGTAATGTTATTTTAGATTGCAGTGATGCAACGGCTACTACCCTGGGCTATAACAGCAAACATGACATCATTGGTTTACACCCAGCGGACATATCGCCGGGTAAGCAATCGGATGGGCAAGACTCTCGACAAAAGGCAGATGACTTGATAGATGTTGCTTTGCAAACCGGAAGTAACGCGTTTGATTGGCATCACCAACGTAAAAACGGCGAAGTATTTCCCGCCGAGGTTCTCATAACGCGAATAGACACAGATGAGGGGCCGTTGATACATGGCTTGTGGATAGATGTTTCGGATAGAAAACTAATAGAAGCTAAGCTGGCTGATAGCGAACTTAAATACAAAACCTTGTTTAATAATTCTGTTGATGCCTTTTCATTGGTTAACGATAAAGAGCGAATTCTGGATTGCAATATGGCTTACGTGGAGCTGTTTGGCTATCAAAAAGTAGAAGAGATTATTGGGATGTGCCCGCTTGATTTGTCTGCTTTAACTCAACCCGATGGTCGAAACTCAAGAGAGGTCGGCCATAAATGGATGAAAAAAATATTCAACAAAGGTAGTTTACGTTTTGAGTGGTACGGAAAGGGTAAAAATGGCAAAGAGTTCCCAATAGAAATTGTGTCATCAACGCTAATTATTGATGGCGAAACCATGTTGTATTCAACCCTTAGAGATATTTCAGACCTTAAACAAAGCAAACAATTACTGCTAGCCAGCGAAAAGAAATATAAAACCCTGTTCCATGACACTGTTGAGGCCTCTCTTTTAGTTGATTCTAAAAAACAAATTGTTGATTGCAATCAGGCTGCTGTTGAGTTGTTTGGCTATAGTCGCCGTGATGATTTATTAGGGCGTAGCCCAACTGAATTATCGCCGCCTACCCAACCGAATGGTTTGCCATCAGTACAAGAGGGGCTTAAATTAATTGAGATAACCATTAGAGAAGGTAGCCAACGTTTTGATTGGTACCACCAGCGCAAAAATGGTCAAGTGTTTCCCGTTGAAGTTGTGTCAACGGTGGTCGTTATTGATGATGAACCTATATTACAAACAACGTTAAGAGATATCTCAAGAGCAAAAGAACTTGAGGCAAGGCTAGAAGGAATGGCTTACTACGATGCGTTGACTAACTTACCAAACCGTCGTTTATTTGTTGACCGTTTTAGTCAGGCCAAAGCCCATGCTAAACGAACGAAAACAAAACTGGCGATCTGCTTTCTTGATTTAGATAACTTTAAACCCGTTAATGATGAGTATGGGCATGAGGTTGGTGATAAGTTACTCGTGATGGTGGCGGAGCGAATTAAAGACTGTATTAGGGAAGAAGATACGGTGTCGCGCCAAGGCGGCGATGAGTTTAATCTGTTATTAACGGGCATTAAGTCTCAAACAGAATGTGAGCAAAGTTTGCAACGCGTTGTGCAGGCGTTACAAGAGCCTTACTTAATCGACGACGTGTCTCATCATATTTCAGCGTCTATAGGAGCGGTTATTGCTCAAGAGAGCGATAAAGATCTAGATGATTTAATCCGGTGCGCAGACCACGCGATGTATCGAGCTAAAGCCTCAGGGCGTAATCGATTTCAGTTTTATAAGGCAAATATACCTTATCGAGAAGGTATTTAATTGTCTTAAACAACTTGTCCAGCACACCAGCCAGATGACCAACTCCATTGGAAGTTATAACCGCCGAGCCAGCCGGTAATATCAACCACTTCGCCTATAAAATACAGTTTGTTAGCTTTTTTGCTTTCCATTGTTTTTGAAGATATTTCATCACAATTAATGCCGCCCAAGGTCACTTCTGCTGTTCGATAGCCTTCGGTGCTGTTGGGTTTAAATGCCCATGCGTTAAGTTTGATGGCTATGGTTTGAAGGCGCTGCTGCGAGAACGATTGTAACGGCTCGTCAATGCCCTCACTGGCTAAATAAGCGCTTAAAAATCGTTTAGGTAAATGTTCGGATAAAGTGTTTTTAAGCGAGGTGTTGGGCTGGTTGCTTTGTCGATCAATCAAATACCGGTACACGTCTAAGTCAGGCAATAGATTAATCGTTACCGCTTCGCCAGCATTCCAATAAGAGGAAATCTGCAAAATGGCAGGGCCGCTTAAGCCGCGGTGCGTGAGCAGAATGTTTTCTCTAAAATCAGCGCGTTCATTACTCACCAAACAATCAATGGCGATGCCGGATAATTCCGCTAACCACGCTTTATCAGTTGGTTGCACGGTAAACGGTACAAGCCCAGCCGTGGTTGGCCAAATGTGGTGGCCGAACTGTTTAGCCAGTTGGTAACCAAACGGCGTAGCGCCCATTTTGGGGATGGATAAGCCACCGGTCGCAACAACCAATGATTCTGCAGTAAATTGCCCCACGCTGGTGTCAATGTTAAAGGCGTCATCGTCAGCCTGTTTAACGCCTAAAATATCGCAGGACAAACGTATTTCAACGCCAGCATGTGCACATTCCGACAACAACATATTAAGAATATCTTTAGAGCTATCGTCACAAAACAACTGCCCGTGTTTGCGTTCGTGAAAGGGTATGTTGTAGTCGCTCACTAAGGCAATAAAATCCCATTGTGTGTACCGACTAATGGCCGATTTACAAAAATGTGGGTTACGCGAGATGAAATTATCAGCGTCAATATTGTAATTAGTGAAATTACAGCGCCCGCCGCCAGACATTAAAATCTTCTTGCCCGCCTTATTAGCGTGGTCCAGCACAATCACTTTGCGACCGCGTTTGCCGGCTTCAATGGCGCACATTAAACCCGCTGCGCTAGCGCCAATAATAATTACGTTGGAATGCGTTGGTTTCATTTTGTACAGGGAAAGAGAGGGGAGAACATGAGATTATATCGCTCACTGCAGAGCTTATGTTTTTTTATCTAATGGTTGAATTGTATGATGGATATATAGGTGCCAGGCTACAGCAATACCGATGATTGCTTTTCGGCATTCGAAAATAATATGAACACCGTGTAATAAAAGCGAGCCTAATGCTGTCATATTACAAACCTAACATTAATTAAGGCGTATACATGAAAACGAAAACCGCATACCTAATCTTGCTACTGGCATCTCTATTACCTATCTCAAACGCATCAGCCGACACGGCCATACTCGCGGGTGGTTGCTTTTGGTGCATGGAGTCAGATTTTGAAAAACTCGATGGCGTATCAGATGTGGTGTCTGGCTTTACCGGTGGTGAAATAGACAACCCAACCTACAACGGCAATCACAAAGGCCACTATGAAGCGGTAAAAATAACCTACGATCCTAAGGTGGTTAGCTACCAAGGCATCCTTAATCATTTTTGGGTGAATGTGGACCCGTTCGACGCAAGGGGGCAGTTTTGCGACAAAGGCCACAGCTATCTCAGCGCCATATTTGTTGCTAACGGTGCAGAAAGAGGCATTGCAGAGTCAACACGTGAAGCGGTGGTTAAAGAATTTGCCTACCAAACCGTCGTTACGCCCATCTTGCCGCAAAGTACGTTTTACCCCATCAAAGGTAAAGAGGCTGGCCATCAGAATTATTACAAAACAAACCCTGTGCGCTATAAATTTTACCGCTATAGCTGTGGACGCGATAAACGCTTAAAACAAATCTGGGGTGAGCGAGTTACTCAGCATTAAACCGCAAGCTTATGCGCTAATAATTGCTGTACTTCATTCGCTTGAGTGGGGCGAATAAGTCGCGCCACCTCAACACCATCACGCAATAAAATTAAGGTTGGCCAAAGTTTAACCTTAAACGCACGGCCTAATTTTTTACCTCTACCGTCGTATATTTTTATGTGGGGTAGATCAGTGTGTTTTTTAAGCGCTTCTTGGACAGCGGATTCTGCTGCTTTACAGTGTCCGCACCAAGGTGTGCCAAATTCAAGGAGTGAATCGCCAACCAATGCGCTAACATCGCCAAGTGTTGGAGCATCTTCTGAATAAAGGGGGTTAAAGCCAGTGTGAAAGGGTTGCATGATAATGTTTGATAAAGAAGATTAACAATCACTATATTAGGATTAATCCGATAGGTTGTCTCCGTTTTTTCTACTCGGTGTTATCTCCATTTTGCCCAAGGGTCTTCATACTCCTCAACGTCTGAATCCGCAGAGTCCGGTGATTCATGTTCACTCTTCCCATAATGGTTATCACGGTTATCAGAACGTTGGCCTCGGTTAGCGCCGTAACTTTTTCCTGAATTTGAGCGGTATCCCGCACCTTGATCATAGGCGGCCGCTTTTGATACACGCTTTCCGCGCAACTGCTCGGCATCTTCCAGACTCAACTCAGCAGGCTCCCCCGGTGTTTGGTCGTTAGGAATAACACGATCCCTAGGAGACAACGCAAACTGTTCGGAAGACACTTTAGGCAAGCTTTTAAATTCATACAAATAGAACGCCTCAACTTTTTCACAGGCCCACGTCGTCTTTTTAAGAAATTTAATGCTAGACGCAATGCTGGGGTTGGTCTTAAAGCAATTGATGTTTAAATAAGCAAAGAGAATTTCAAAACCGTAGTGATCAACTATTTCATTCAATAGATTTTTTAAACTAAGGCCATGCAGAGGGCTATTCTTGTAATCAATCTCATCATTCATACTAATGTCCAGCAAAGAGGTAAGGGCAGGCATTATACCTGTTGCCGCACGGGCGGTGTATAGCGGCAAACTATCTGTACTACGAAAAACATTGTCATCACCCATGAAGGATTTTCGTCTTAGGGTAAAGGCGTTAAATGGGCTATTGGTATTAAAAGCGGCTTTGTTTTTTGCGCTTTTTCTTACCGGTGCCTTCTGGCTTTGCCATCGGTTTGTTGGCAGCTAAAATATCTTCAGGGATGACTTCATCCGCTTCAAAACCTGCCACTTGCTCACGCTCCAGTCGAAACTTGTTTTTCTTTTCGATGATCTTGAAATGGTGATAATCTTCATAATCAATCAGCGACAATGCAAGGCCCACTTCACCGGCACGCCCGCTTCGGCCAATTCGGTGCATGTAGTCTAACGGGCTTCTTGGTAAATCAAAATTGATGACCACGGGCAGCTTGTCTATGTCTAACCCACGGGCGGCAATGTCCGTTGCAATTAACACATCAATCTCACCCGCTTTAAACGCCTCAAGCGCACGGTTGCGAGCGGCTTGAGTTTTATCACCATGAAACACGTCTGCGGCAATACCGCGCTTCGCCAGTTTTTTAGCTAAGTGATTACAGTTGTTTTTTGCATTAACGAAAATCAACACTTGCCGCCATTCATCTTGTTTAATTAAATGCGCTAAAAGAGCCGTTTTCTGACCTTTGTTAACGGTAAAAACCCGTTGAACTAAGGTGCTAGCATCAGCGCTTTGTAACTGTATTTCAACGGGGTTGTTAAGTAATTTTTGGGTTAATGTTTGTACTTTCTCTGGAAAGGTCGCTGAAAATAATAACGTTTGTTTTGTCGTTGGTAATAACGCCAATAGCGCAGACAATTCATCATTAAAGCCAAGGCTTAACATCCTATCGGCTTCATCAAGCACCAGCGTTTTAACCTTGCCAAGCTTAATGGCATTGTTTGAAATTAAATCGAGTAAGCGGCCGGGCGTTGCCACCAAAATATCAGTGCCCCCACGCAACGCGAGCATTTGAGTATTCACGGATACACCGCCGAAAACAGCCACTGTTTTAATCGCGCCATTAAAGTGCAGTGCATAAGATTTAATGTTGTCTGCAATTTGTTTTGCCAGTTCACGCGTAGGCACTAAAATTAGCGCGGTAACATAATTGCCGTCATTGTTTTTGTTAGTCAAGGGTCCATCAGCGTGTAAGCGCTGCAATATAGGCAGTGCAAACGTGGCTGTTTTGCCAGAACCCGTATTGGCCCCTGCAATGATGTCACGCCCCGCTAATATAATAGGAATGGCCTCAGCTTGGATGGGAGTGGGGTGCTGATAGTTAAGCTCAGTTAACCGAGCCAATAAGGACGGGATAAGGCCCAGTGATTTAAAATTAGCTGGCATTGAGGGTGTGGGCATAAACTGGTTGTGTTGAAAAGCGTAAATTATAAGGCTTAATTCAGAATAACCATAATGCTAGATTTTAAATCGGAACATAAACAAACCACGATTATTTGGAGTAGTTGTTCTGAATTAACCAAAGGGTTTTGATACGCTAGTCGGATGAATTTTTATAATGTATCTTCACCTTTAATCAAGCCCCTATTGTTTGTTAGCTTGATCCTAAAACAATGACAAAAAAATTAAATATTTTAATTGTTGGGCAAGGCTTGGCAGGTAGTTTACTGGGCTGGCGTTTACTTCAAGCAGGGCACTCGGTCTTAATTGTCGATTCCGGCTTGAAAAACACGGCGTCGCGTACGGCAGCAGGGTTAATTAACCCCATAACGGGTAAGCGGCTGGTTAAAACAGAACACGTAGAAGAGTATTTGCCTGTTGCATTACGTTTGTATCAGCAATTAGGTGAATTCTTCGGTGAAACGTTTTGGCATGCAAAGCAGCAAGTTAGGTTGTTTCAATCTGATAAGGAGTGCGAACAATGGGAAGAAAGGCGTTCTGAAGCCGCTTATAAACCGTACTTAGGTGATCAATTTAACGCAGACACGAAAGCGTATTTAGATAATAGTTTAAAGGGCGGTTTTGAACAAAAGCAGTGTGGCTATTTGGACACTAACCTTCTGTTAGATGCGCTGAAGCAATACTTTCAGGATAACAACTGTATTACTCAACAGCATTTAAATATCAGTGATTTGACGGTAAACGCGTTAAATATCCAGTGGCAAAATTACACGGCAGATAAGGTTGTTTTTTGTGATGGTTATCAACTGCAAAACAACCCTTGGTTCTCGTGGCTGCCGTTACAGCCAGCACAAGGTGAAATTTTTACGCTCAAAACCAGCGAAACATTACCTGAGGAAATTGTGCAATTTGGTAAATGGTTATTACCGTTAGGTAGCGGGGTATTTAGGTTGGGTTCTACTTGGCAATGGAAACCGATAGATGAGCAAGCAAGTGCCAAAGCCGAGGTGACACTAACAGCGGCGCTTGAACAACAATTGCCCCAATATTCAGATGCAAAACTTATACAAAAAAAGGTTGGCGTACGACCCGGAACACGCGACAAAATGCCGTTTATTGGGAGTCACCCAAACTGTTCCAACCTGTCTGTTTTTAATGGTTTTGGTTCAAAGGGCACGTTAATGATTCCTTGGTGTTCGGAACGCTTTTGTGAGTTTTTAACAAAGGGGGTTACGCTGCCTAGCTTTGTTGATATAAAGCGTTATGAAGGTGATTGTCAGGTTGATTAAGGAATTGAATTTATGAGTGTGGCTAAGAAACAAACGTGGTCTGCCGATTGTTCCGATTGTTGATTATTGCAAGATTCAAAAGCTTTCGCCTTTGGGCGAGTTACTCTTTTGTCAGTAGCAACAAAAGAGTAACCAGAAAAATGCCACCCATTTGTTCTCACCCTGCGGGTACCTTCAAAATAAACAATTGCAATAGCTACTGTGGAACTCGCTTAAAAAGCAGGCTCAGACAACCACAGTAGAAAGCCCTATTTAAATCGTTTGTTTTTCAGTGAGATCAAGAGGGGGATAAGATCAAAACCGTGGTCTGTCCCCGATTGGTTGATTGGTTATTATATAACCCTAGAAATTTCGCGCCGTGACGAATATTCAAAGCCATCGCAGTGATTCCATAGGCGGTGGCATTTTTAGCCAGCCCCATGAATCGGGTTCGAGCCAGCCCATAGTGTCGCTTGAAAGTTGCAAAGGGGGGCGGGGTGAAGTTTCCTTTATCTTAGTTAGGGCTTATTGAAAAAGTGTTGAAATGGAGCTTAAAGTTGGCAGATCGCAACTTTTAAGGGTGGATTACCATCTGGGCTAGGGAAATCGAGATCGGGTAATAACATCTCAATGCTCTTTAAAGGGCGACCGGCTTTAATAGCGCAACGCTTTAAAGATTCTAGCCATTCATCACGATCTACCTGTGCCACGTTATTGCAGCATATTAATCCCCCGCCTTCCTTGGTCGCTAATAAGCTGGGTTTGAATAACGACTGATAATCTCGAATCAAATCAACGATTCCAAAAGCACTTTTTGCCCAGCGCGGAGGATCTAAAAACACCAGATCAAATTGCTCTGGCTTGTGCCTTGGGTAATTCGGAAGTTTTTTACCACGGCGCACTGCGATCGGCATGTTGGCAAATTGCTTAATCGCCGGGAAAACATCGGATTGAATAAACTCAATTTGTTTGAGGTTGTTTAAACGTGCATTTTCAATACCAACCGCGAGAGACGATTCGGCGAAATCAACATTCACCACACGCTTGGCGCCGCCTACACCTGCGGCGATACCAATACCACAGGTATATGAAAACAAGTTCAGTACCGTTTTACCTTCACTATGGGACTTAACATAGCGACGACCCGCGCGTAAGTCCAAAAACAACCAGGGATCTTGACCTTGGTGGCGACCTTGAACTAGATACTTAATCCCAAGCTCAGTCGCTTCCATAGGAGCGCTATCCAGTGCTTGAGCTTCGTTTTCAGGCTCTTGAATACGGGAGTTATTACAGCTGCGATCGTTATAAACTAAGTGTAGATCAGGGAATTCTTCACTCGTAAACTCACGTACCTGAGCAAGCTCATCGTCTGAAACTGACTGATGAAAGGTTTGTAAAATTAATAAAGGGCCGTAGCGGTCTAACGTCGTGCCCGGTAAACCTTCGTTGGTACCGTGGAAAATGCGATAACAATCGGTTTGTTCTTGTTGCCATTGTACTTTTAAATCAAAGCGATTCTGCCAAGCTTGGCTAATTAGGTTTTTTAATTCATTCATGGCGGGATTCTATCAGTTTAGGCCAAAGGCTTGAAAGACAGTTGAAAGGCCAAGCGCTTGAAATACATCAACTTGATGGAATAAACGACGTTGGCTACTATCACGCCCATGAAAGAAATAATTGTCTCATTACGCCTCTCTCGCGAACAACACCTAAATGTTTATCAGGGGCGGGTGAAGAACATAGTTAGCACTGCGGAAGATAGCCACGTGGCTCGCTTTCCTGCAGCCATTCTGGAAAATAAGGGGTTGGCCTTTCCATTATCATATTTACTTGGTTGAATTAACGCCGCAAACTTAATTCTTCAATGTCTACTCACATTCAATACTTAGTAATCTTATAACGAAAGACCTGATCCCGCTTTTTTTCAGCAGGAAATGCCTGACCCCTTGATTTCCCTTGTATTTTAATTACATTGAATTTTCTGATATTTAATTTCTTTAAAGAGCGCGGGATATTTAATCAACACGGTTTCAGGCGTTTATTATTTCTAGCCGTACAAATAATGGGTGTTGTTTGGTTGATTAAAAGCAACCCAATTTGGGTTAATGAATACTTAACGCTTGATTTATTATTGTCAGAACAAACAGCCATCACGCAGCTAGGGCAATTGACTATCTATCGTTTGGTTTCTTGGTGGCTCACTGGCTAATGCAAACCAACCAACTTAGAGGTGCATGGGTGTTGGCATTTGTTGCAGTAATTCTCGCTTTACACTTCATTGCTGACGCACAGCTTTCAACGGCTTATTTTAGTTTGGCTGCGCTAATTTTACTGGTGGGCATAGTTATAAATGCCTACCACCTAGCGTATAAAGACGAATTGACTCAAATGCCTTCACGCCGCGCCTTAAAGCAAAAATTGGCATCCCTTGGTAAACGCTATTCTTTAGCGATGGTTGATATCGATCACTTTAAAAAACTTAATGACAAATACGGCCACGATACAGGCGACGAGGTTCTAAAAATGTTATCAGCTCAATTACTATTGGTTGAAGGTGGAGGGCAGGCGTATCGATACGGCGGTGAGGAATTCACCATTGTCTTTCCCGGTAAAGATGCAAGCAACGCAGCTGTTTACCTAGAAGAGCTGAGAGAAAATATTTCGTCAAAACTATTCACAGTACGCAATAAATTACGTTGCAAAAGCAGCGCTAACAAAAAAACCAAAAGGTCGCCCAATGCGAAGACGTTAAATGTAACGGTTAGTATCGGAGTTGCCGAACAACAAGGGTCGGGGCGTACTACTCAGGATGTTATGAAGCTGGCAGACAACGCGTTGTACAAAGCGAAAAAGAATGGCAGGAATCGGGTGGAAGTGAGTAATCAAATTAATCTAATCAGCGAAATATGTGTTAAATAGTCGAGTATTGCTTGGTTATACTGATTTTATACTGATGTTTTGATACGCTAGTTGAATGAATTTTACTGAGATTTTTACCGCCACTAAAACAGGTACTGTTGTGCTTACGGTTAACCAGCGTTTAGCACGCCACTTGTTGGGCAATGTTGAACAAGCCTATATAGCAGAAGGCGCTACTGCTTGGGCTTCGCCTAATATTATTTCATTTGATAGTTGGCTTATACAAGCTTGGCAACAACGCTTTAACCGAGAGGGCGTTGAGCCTATTCACACGAACATTAATAAAACGTTGTTAGCCCCCGAACAAACGCTGGTGCTTTGGGAGAAGGTTATTCACAACGGCTCAGGTGCAGAGCTTTTAAATGTGACTGCTACTGCTAAAGCGGCGAATAAGGCGCGTCAACTGGGTGTTCAATGGGATATTGCTCAAACTAATTCTCACGATGTTTCATCCCACCTTGATTTGGCGATGTTTGAACAATGGCATACGCACTATAAAGCAGAACTAGCGAAGGGCTATTGGGTAGACAAAGTTCAGTTGCTTGAGTGTGTAAACGCCATGGTTGAGCAGTCTTATATTGATTGTCCTGAGCAGATTATTTTGGCGGGTTTTGATGTGTTTACGCCAACGCAAACATCGTTTTGGGAGTTGTTACAAGCTAAAGGTTGTGAGGTTGTTGAATATTCCTCCAGTGTTAGTGAACCTCAAGCGCAGGTTATTCAAACAAATGATGAGAAGGAAGAAGCTGCGTTAATGGCGCAATGGGCGCGAGAGCGGTTGGAAGGTAATCCTGCTGCTTCTATCGGTTTGGTGGTGCTGGATTTAAACTCACAACGTGAAACGATTGAGGCGGCATTTAACGCTACGTTTTACCCCAGCAAAATGTATGCGGTGGATGTGCCATTTGAGAAGCCCTATAACGTGTCGTTGGGTTTGGCGTTATCAACTTACACATCTATTCAACAAAGCCTTCGTTTATTACAGTTTTTTAGTCAGCCATTACCGTTAAGCGAATTTTGTTTATTGCTGCGTTCATCGTTTATTGTCGCTGGGCAAGCGGAGTGGGGTAACCGTGCGCGATTGGAAGTGGTGCTGCGTAAAAGAGGCTTGTTAGCGTGTTCAGTTAAGCAGCTAGTAAACGCCTTACAACCATTTGAAGATGAGCCGTCACTTTGCCCGATGTTGTTATTGTCTTTAAATGAAGCGACTGAACGCTTAAATACACGGCCAAACCGCGTGATGCCATCTGAATGGGTGAGTGTGTTTAGGGGGTTACTAACGGCGGTGGGCGTGCAGGGTGATCGCGAGTTAAGTTCTACCGAATACCAAGTGTTCCAAGCGTGGGATGATGTGCTGCGAACCTTTGCAACTCTGGATGCGGTTTATAACGTGATTGATTACGGAACAGCGTTAAATGCGTTACGGCGTTTATTGGGCGAGCGTGTTTTTCAACCAGAAACGCCACCCGCACCGATTCAAATAATGGGTTTAATGGAAGCCGCAGGGCATACCTTTGATGCGTTGTGGGTATGTGGTTTGCACGATAAAACGTGGCCGCCAGTACCTCAGCCTAATCCCTTTTTACCGATTGTTGAGCAGCGCAAACAAGGCTTGGTTCAATCATCGGCTGAACATCAATATCAATACGCAAAACAAGTAACGGAGCATTGGGCAAGCGCAGCGGAAGCGGTAGTCTTTAGTTATTCACAATCAAACGGTGATACGGAACAAGCCATCAGCCCGTTAATCGAAGATTATCAAATTATCAGTAAAGAGCAACTATTGAAGGAACAGCCGGTTAACCGAATTGAACAACGGCTAGGCAATGCCGCGATGAGCCAGATAGAAGACATTACTGGCCCAGTGGTGCAAACGACGGCGATTGCAAAAGGCGGTGTGGGGGTTATTAAAGACCAAGCAGCATGCCCATTTAAGGCGTTTGCGCACCATCGCTTACGTGCTAGCGCGATGGAAGAGCCTGAGCCGGGTATTGATGCGCGGTTGAGAGGCAGTCTTGTGCATCGTTGTTTGGAAAAGTTATGGCAGCGGATTGGAACGCATCAAGTCTTGAGTGGTTTACCAGCTGAGGAACAAAAAAGTTTAGTTGAATCAATCGTCACAACCATTATTCAACAAGAGTGCATACGTACACCCATTTTAAAGAAAGCGTTTGGGCAATTGGAAAGCCAGCGAATAACGCAGTTATTATTGGATTGGTTGTCGATAGATGCTCAACGCGAGCCGTTTAAAGTAACGGCAACCGAATTAAAACAAACATTAACGGTAGGGAAATTACAGTTAAACACGGTGATTGACCGTGTTGATACATTACAAGATGGTTCGACGGCGATTATTGACTACAAAACCGGCGATACCAATATCAATAAATGGTTTGGTGAGAGACCAGAAGAACCGCAATTACCGCTGTATAGCGTGTTTGGGAATGATGCTATTCAATCAGGCGTTCGCAGTATGAGCTTTGCACAATTGAAAAAAGGTAAGATTAAATACGAAGGTTTAAGTGACAGTGCTGATAATTTTTCAAGTCTAAAACGCCTAGATGAAAGCAAAAAGGCCGATACGCCCGATTGGGACAGCCAAATGACGCATTGGAAAGGCGTATTAGGCGCGTTGTCGGATGAATTTGTAGCCGGCGACGCACGTGTAAGCCCAACGGATAAAGCCTGCGATTATTGCGATTTAACGAGCTTGTGCCGAATTAACGAGCAAGCCGAGTTAGCGGGGGCAAACGATGAGTAAGTCACAAGACATAGCACAACGCCAACAAGTATTGGACGTTAGCCAATCGTTTATTGTGCAAGCGCCAGCGGGGTCAGGCAAAACCAGTTTGCTAACACTTCGATTTTTACATTTACTGACGATTGTTAATAACCCCGAAGAAATTTTAGCGATTACGTTTACCAAAAAAGCTGCGGCAGAAATGCACCAGCGGATTATTGAGTCGATAAAGCTGGCGACAAAACCGTGCCCTGATACAGAATTTGAAGCACAAACGTGGGCGTTAGCCACCGCTGTGCTACAGCGTGATGCAGGTTGCGACTGGCATTTGCTGCAAAACCCGAATCGCCTGCGTGTGCAAACGATTGATTCGATGTGCGCTCATTTAACCAAGCAGATGCCGGTGACGGCCCGATTTGGCTCACCACCAAGCATTCAACAAGATGCGCGTGATTTGTACATAGAAGCGGCTAGGAACTGTTTAAACGAGTTAGAAAGCGATGATGCCGTTGGTGAAGCGATTCGTTTGTTGTTGGCGCATGTGGATAACCAGTTGATTCGTGCGGAAGGGCTGATTTCAACGATGTTGGCATCGCGTGACCAGTGGTTGCGTCATGTGTTGTCGGGTGAGAGCGATTTAGCCAAACGCGATGTGCTAGAAGGTGTGTTAACGCGCACGGTTGAAGGCGTATTGGAAGATATTGCCCAAGGCTTTAGCCAAGAACAAGCTGAATTGCTGGCTAAGTTGTTGCAATTCGCTGGGCCAAATATTGAGGACAAAGAATCCGCCATCAGCCGTTTGGCAGATGAGCTGAACCTAACAAATACATCGGCTAATTCATTGCCGCATTGGTTAGCGCTGGGTGATTTTTTGCTAACGGGGTCGGATTCATGGCGAAAACAAGCCGATGCGAAAATGGGCTTTCCCGCGCCAAGCAATACGAAAGATAAAGACGATAAGGCGCTGTTTACCGATAAGAAGAAACAGTACAAAGCGTTATTGCTTGAGCTACAAGACAATAACGAATTAACCGAAGCCATCAGCTGGCTACGTTGTTTGCCGAATCCTGTTTACAGCGACCAGCAATGGCAAATTATTCAGGCGTTATTATTGGTGTTGCCGCAAGCCGTGGCGCATTTACGCTTAGTGTTTCAGCAACGTGGTTGTGTGGACTTTTGTGAAGTTTCGCTGTCTGCTAGCCATGCGCTGCATGACGCGACAGGTATGACTGACGTTGGCCTAAAGCTGGATTACCAGTTACAACATCTATTGGTTGATGAGTTTCAAGATACATCCGAAACGCAGTTTATGTTATTGAAAGACTTAGTTGCAGGCTGGCAAGTGGATGATGGTCGTACCTTGTTTTTGGTGGGCGATCCGATGCAATCAATTTACCGTTTCCGCCAAGCAGAAGTGGGGCTGTTTTTAAAAACGCAAAATGATGGTTTAGGCGAAGTGCGTGATATTACACCCGTTAATATCGC
>JBDOOJ010000017.1:0-2432 GCA_039830885.1 Cycloclasticus sp. | reverse complement strand
GATAATAAAGCAGCGTGTTTACGGCTAGCAAATGCGGGTGACCCATCGGTGCATATTGAGAATCGCTCTGGAGAACCAGCGGCTAACCCGTATTTGTTTTTTGCTTCTCAACTAGCGGCAGGAATGGATGGGATTAACAAAAAACGTGACCCAGGGCCTCCGTTAAATGACCCGTATGCCCAAACGGATAAAACACCATTGCCAGCCAGTCTGATGGAAGCAATAACGGCATTAGACGAATCCAAGTTATTAAGGGATGCCATTGGCGATACCTATATTGGCTATTACCTCAGCCTTAAACGGCATGAGATTCATCGGTTCCTATCTACTGTGACAGACTGGGAGCATAAAGAGTATTTTGAGCGTTTTTAGTCTTAGCCACTTTTAGGCAAAAAAAAGCCTACTGGAAAGTAGGCTGAAGTAGGTTATTAAACCTGAGGAGGTCGGGTTGTCTTGAGAACTACCTAACAGGTGTAAATATAGGCCAATTCTAATATTTGTCTATGACGATAGTTTAAAAAAGTGCGTTTACGCACTTTATGTTTTAACACTATTGCCTAAGTCACTTTGACGAGTACGTGCCTTCATCCAAATAAGGCTTATCAATACAATGATTAATGCAGGGATAATGCCAAGGTTTACCCATTTCCAACCAAATGTAAATTGTAAATACCCCGCAGAAAGCGAAGCTAATGCAGCGGTGGAAAAAACGATAAAATCATTCAAGCCTTGAACTTTAGCTCGCTCTTCAGGACGGTACGTTTCAGTAAGCAAAGTGGTACCGCCAACAAACAAAAAATTCCAGCAAACACCTAATAAAACGAGCGCTAGCCAATAGTGGTTTAAGCCATGCCCCATCAAGTTAATGGCGACACAAGCAAATCCAATAATCACGCCAGTAGTAAGTATCGTAAACAGGCCAAAATGGCGAATTAAATACCCAGTAAAAAAAGAAGGTATAAACATACCAAGTAAATGCCATTGGATAACAAAGGCAGTGTTAGCAAACGTGTGGTTATGATGCATCATGGCCAAGGGCGTGGCAGTCATCACCAGCGACATCACGCCGTAACTTAACATGGCGCAAATAACCGCAACAATAAACTTAGGTTGTCTGATAATTATTGATAATGGGCGTGCTGGTTGAAAGGAAGGTTCTGCTGTAGTCTCTAAGTGCTTAGTGTCTATTGAAAGCCCACTTAATATAAGCAGCATGATGATATACACCCCAATAATGGCTGCATAACTGCCCGCAAATTGCGCATCAATAACCCAATCTTTGGCGAAGCTAGCCAGATTAGGCCCAACGAATGCAGCTACAACACCACCTAGCATCACATAAGAAATAGCTCGGCTTTTATATTCTTCGGTTACGTTGTCTGCGGCCGCAAAGCGGAAATAGTTCCCAACGCTGTTAAATACACCGATTAGGCCAACGCCCACAACAAATAACCAAAACTCATGAATAACAATCGCATAGCTAGCAACAGCCCCAGCGCTAACGCCTATTAATGTGGCGAGCATAAAACCTTTTTTACGACCTATTTTTTCAAGCAATAATGATGACGGTATGCTGCATAGCATGGTGGCAATAAACATCACAGCCAGAGGTAGCGTCGCTAGCGACTTATCATCGGCTAATGAATAACCGACCAATGCCGCGCAAGTAACATTCAACGAAACCGCGCTGACCATTAGCCCTTGGGCTATTGCAAAATGAGGGGTGTTTCTTAATAAAGGTGTCATAAGCGATGAATTATAGTGCAGTCGACTACTTTTGAAGTTTTTGTGGTGTTAATTTAGCTGCCAAATACAATGGGTGAGCGGGTTCGCCAGACTGGTTTATTTTCAAATAATGTAAATTCGATAATAGCTTTTTCGCGTCCGTTGAACGGCCTAAAAAAGCACCATCATTACCCCATGCTGCCACGACAATTGCCGCGTCGTTAGCCAGCTTCTTAAGCCACTTATTGTTATCTTTGCCAATGGGGTCGATAGCTAGTTTCATATCAGACGGTTGTGTCGCACGGAAAGCGAACAGATTAGCCATGCACACGCCACCATAACCCCATGCCTTAGCAAAATTTATGCAGCGTGTTAATGTCGCATCATCTGTTGTTTCGTCAGCTGTAGACGGATTCAGCCCCACGAACAATACAAAAGGTTTCGTGTCATCCCATGTGCGCCATAAGGCGTAACGGTATGTCCTGCAACTTGAAAGTTTAGCGGTGTTTTTCATTCAATTTATAGTGAGGTATTAATGTTTTGGTTATCTTTTCGCTGAACCTAATAATAAATCCTTACCAATGGGAATATATGTTGATGCAGAATTAATGAGTGATGTAGATGTAAACTTAGGTACGCCGTAAACTTCTACTGTCGTGTTTAGGTCATTACGTATTTTATCAACCAGTAAATCAAAATCCCCGTCA
>JBDOOJ010000109.1:0-8670 GCA_039830885.1 Cycloclasticus sp. | reverse complement strand
AATCGATGTTAATGCACGGTTCTCCGCTTGAAATAGCGAACATTAGGCAGCTACACAGTTATAGCGATAGTAAGGTGGGTAAAGCCTTATTTCCGTACATTAAACACGTTCGTGAAAACCAGGGTTGCTCTGTCGACGAAGGGCTTAAACGGACTACATTAGAAGCGTGGGTCGGCATACAAGGCAAATTATCAGAATCTCTTGGCAAAAAAGATTTTTTTAGCGCAAATTTTTCTGTGGCAGAGTGCGCGTTGATTCCTCGATTTACGATTGCAATTACTTACGGCTTGCACATTAGTAATCAGTTTCCAAATTTATTGGCTTGGTATGAACGATGCAAAAAGCGTGAATCATTTATTACTACGTTGCCTCGTAGCATTCCAGGTATAAAATAACTTACGTGTTAAATATTACCCGACTACTCGTCGCTACTCTGGTGCTCTTTTTATTTAGCTCTTCTGGTGCTTTAGCGCATGGTGTGGATGCGAACACGGAACGTTTTTTATTGGCTAATGAAGGTGTGGCAATTGGGCCATTCTTATACATTGGTGCCAAACACATGGTGACCGGTTACGACCATTTGTTGTTTTTAATAGGCGTTATTTTCTTCTTGTTTAGAAAGCGTGATGTGCTGCTGTATGTCAGCTTGTTTACTGTAGGGCATAGCGTTACATTATTGCTTGGGGTGTTAAATAACATCGCGGTTAATCCGTATTTGATTGATGCGATTATTGGCCTATCTATTGTCTATAAAGGTTTTGATAATATCGGTGGATTTAATCGGTTGCTGGGTTTTCAGCCCAATACTAAAATTGCTGTGGTCGTATTTGGTTTGTTTCATGGCTTTGGTTTGGCCACTAAATTACAAGACTTCGCCTTGCCGAAAGAAGGTTTATGGAAGAACTTATTGGCCTTTAATGTCGGCGTCGAGATTGGGCAGTTCATCGCTTTAGTGTTTATATTAATCACATTGAGTTTTTGGCGTAGGTTTCCCAGTTATTATTCTTTTTCAACCACAACTAACACATTATTAATGACGGGCGGTTTGGTGCTGTTTGGTTATCAAATGGTTGGTTACTCTGTTATGGCCTAATGTTATGAATAAAATAGAACACCCCATCCAATCAGTTAAATCGCTGGTTAAAGCCGTTGTTGCGGCGACAGTACTGGCCATCATTATTTTAATAACGGCCACATTGCCGGCTGAATACGGGGTTGATCCCACAGGCTTGGGTGGGGCAATGGGGTTGATGGCCTTGTCTGAACCCCTAGAGACACCTGATAAGGTTAAGGTCGACGCTTGCACTGATGCCGAGTTTTTGCGAGAGGATACCGTTAAGATTGTTGTGCCTGCTCATAGTGGATTGGAATACAAGTTGTTCATAGAAAAGAGTGTGGTTCTGAACTATTCATGGAAGACAGATGGCGGTGTATTGTTTTTTGATTTTCATGGCGAACCTCAGGGTGATACGACGGGGTATTTTAAAAGCTATAAAGAAACCTCTGCGACGAGTGACAGCGGTTTAAAAAAGGTTCCATTCGCTGGGTCTCATGGGTGGTATTGGAAAAATGAAACTGGCATGCCCGTTACCGTTTCATTGCAGACTAAAGGTGTCTACCAGGTCATAGGCTTGAGGTAATTGCAGGCCATTAATGGTATTAATGCATAACAGTGCTAGAGTGTATTTAAGGGAAGGCGGCATTGATTAATTAAATGGGTTGATGAGCATGCAAGGTACGAAAAAACAAAATAACTTGAGTTCGATTGTTTTATGTATCATCGCTATGTTGTTTCATGGCGTGGTCACTGCTGAAATGTTCAAATACAAAGATGAAAACGGCCGCTGGCAGTTTTCTGATGCGCCCAAAAAAGGCGCTGATGCATCATCCGTTCGCTCATATGGACGCGCTGGCTCGAGGGGGCCGGTATCCAACGACTTTGTTACGCTATTAAACAGTAAATACAGACCAAGCAACCCCGTGCAAAAAGCGACGATGGCGGTTGTTACAGTCAAGAGTAAGCTGGGTTCAGGATCGGGCTTTTTTGTAACGGATACCTGTTATTTAGTGACGAATAAACATGTCGTACGTCCGGCAAAAGGTAAGCAATGGGATGCGACGAAGGCAAAAATAAAACAAAATGCATCGTCATTTCAACGTGCTCGCTTGCAATTAGCCAATCAAAAACGACAACTGGCTGTTAATAAGCAAAAGTTAGATGAGTTTAGGGACTACATGAGTGGTTTGTCTTCTGAAAAAGCAAGGAATGTGGCAGAACAAGAATACGCGGTTTATGCAGATCGTTACTATCAAGACAAACAACATATTGATTCCGTTTCACAACGACTTTCACAGGACGAGCGAAAGTTTAACAAGCAACAGTCAGATTTTAGTTTTTCAAGCAGCATTGCAAATGTTGCACAATCTTTCCAAATTATTCTTAAAGACAACACGAAGGGGGTAGCCCGTTTAGTAAAGGTGTCGCCAACGGATGACCTTGCCTTGTTAAAGGTTAATGGCTGTAACGCACCGTATTTAACGTTAGGGACTAGAGCGGTGTCTCAGGGAACGACAGTTCATGCGATTGGTAGCCCGTTAGGCTTGCGAGACCAGTTAACTCAAGGGACGGTCACTAATGTCTCCTCGCTTGGTATTGCGACGGATGCACAAATATTGCCGGGTAATAGTGGCGGGCCTTTGATTATGGGTAATGGTCATGTGGTCGGTGTTAACACCCTTAAAGTTGCTAAAGGGTCTGCGCTAGAAACGGGTTTTGGAATTTCAATACCGGTGAGTAAAGTTAGGCAAAATTTTGGGCAATACTTGAACTAGCGATGGATGGCGCTCGGCTAGTTGTTTGTATTAATGGAGTTTAGACGCGGGGAATTGTAACGGTGACAAGGTACACATATTCCATAGCAGGGCGTTCGTATCGGTTTAAAGGCTTGGCCGATGTGATGGCTAAAGCGTCATCGCTTAAAAGCGGCGACTGTCTTGCAGGCATTGCCGCTGATAATGATGAACAGCGCGTTGCGGCTCAAATGCTGTTGGCGAACATCCCCTTAAAACGATTTATCGAAGAGCCGCTTATCTCGCCCGATGATGATACGGTGACGCGGCTACTCTTAGACGAGCAAGATGTTGAATCATTCAAAAAAATAGAAAATGATACCGTTGGCGACTTTAGGAATAGATTGCTGAGCTATTCATCAACAGCAGAGGCATTATCTGCATTAGCGAGTGGTTTGTTGCCAGAAATGGTGGCAGCGGTGAGTAAGCTAATGCGTAATCAAGATCTCATTTTAGTGGCGAGTAAATGCCAAGTTGTCAGTAAGTTTCGTAATACGATTGGCCTGCTAGGTCGCTTATCTATTCGGCTTCAACCGAATCACCCGGCAGATGATGCAAAAGGAATCGGTGCATCGATACTCGATGGTTTGATGTACGGCTGTGGCGATGCAGTCATCGGCATCAATCCCGCGACCGATAGTATTGATGGCGTACATCGCTTATTGAGCAGCATCGATGAACTGATTCAGCGCTTTGAAATTCCCACACAGTCTTGTGTGTTGGCACATATCAGCACGCAACTTAAAGCAATGGAGCGAGGCGCGCCTGTTGATATTGTTTTTCAATCCATCGCAGGGACGCAAACTGCAAACAAAAGCTTCGGCATTGATTTGAATCAATTGGCCGAGGCTCAACAAGCTGCGTTATCGCTTAACAGAGGCACAGTGGGGCGCAACGTGATGTATTTTGAAACTGGCCAAGGCTCATGCTTGTCAGCGCAGGCTCATCATGGTGTTGACCAGCAAACGCTTGAAGCTAGAGCGTATGGCGTGGCAAGAAAATTTGATCCCTTATTGCTTAACAGTGTGGTCGGTTTTATTGGCCCCGAGTATTTGTATGACGGTAAACAAATTATACGCGCTGGGCTTGAGGATCATTTTTGCGGAAAACTATTAGGCTTGCCTATGGGTTGCGATGTTTGTTACACCAATCACGCAGAAGCCGATCAAGATGATATGGATAATTTATTAACGTTGTTGGGTGTTGCGGGCTGTCATTTCTTTATGGGCGTACCGGGTGCTGACGACATTATGCTTAATTATCAATCAACATCGTTTCATGATGCGCATTATTTAAGGCAGGTATTGAACAAGAAACCAGCGCCTGAGTTTGAAGCGTGGTTACAGCGTATGAATATTATTGACGACAATAATTTGCTGTTACCAGTCAATGAACGCCACCCATTATTAATGGCGCAATAACGCGAGATGACCAATAAAAAACCTTTAGTAAAAGATTCTTGGAGTAACCTTAAACAGTTTACCTCAGCGCGTATTGCTTTAGGTCGAGCTGGCGGAAGCTTAAAGACAAATGATTGGCTGGATTTTAAACTCGCGCACGCAAGAGCGCGCGATGCTGTGCATGGTGAGTTTGATGCGGCGGCATTGGCTAAAGAGCTTAGTAGCATAGGCTTGCCAACCTTATTGGTCTCAAGCCGTATAAAAGACCGCGCAGAGTTTCTAAAAAGACCAGATTTAGGGCGTCGCTTAGATGTTGTTTCTAAGCGTTTATTGAGTGAGCGTAGTGACGCGACGTCGGATTTAGTGATTGTGGTTAGCGATGGTTTATCAGCATCAGCTGTTCACGCGCATGTGGTGAATCTGCTTTCTACATTGATGCCCAAGCTGCTGGAGGCGAGTTGGTCAGTATTGCCGCTTGTGATTTCACGGTATGGTCGAGTCGCAATACAGGACGAAATAGGCGTTTTGTTGGGCGCCAAAACGGCGCTTATTTTAATCGGTGAACGCCCAGGTTTAAGCGCTACAGACAGTTTAGGTGCGTACCTTGTGCATGGCCCTAAGATGGGCAATACGGATGCCAATAGAAACTGTGTGTCGAATATTCGCCCGGCGGGTTTGAACTATCAGAAGGCAGCGGATACCTTGTTTTACTTATTGAGTGAAATAAAGCGACGGCAGATTTCTGGTGTTGAGGTTAAGGATGAACGTTCTTTGATGGACGGTTTCATCAAGGGCTAATTTTTTAACAATATTTAAGCTTAGCTTAAGTAATCTAGATTAAACTTCATCATTACGTTATGAGCTGAGTAAGGAAAACAGATGAACGATGTTATTAAGCCGGTAAAACGAGGGCTAGCCATTGTCATGTTATCGCTATTTTTTGGTGTTGGTATGGGGGTTTCATTTGGTGTTTTTGAGGATACGTACAAGTCTTATGTGTCAGACAATGTTGCTAAGTACCCAGACGTGCACGATGCTAAAAGCAATTCTAAAATTTGGCGTTACGCGCAAAGAGCACATTTCCACTCAACGGGGATAGCCGCATTTTCATTAGGTTTGGTGATTCTTACGATGTTCTCTTCGATGTCGGCAGGGCTTAAATCTCGGACATCTATGTTGATAGGTTTGGGCGGTTTGTATCCATTATCTTGGTACACAATGTTTTACCTTGCGCCAACCATAGGACGTACTGCGGCGCATGGGCACATAGTGACTGAAATATTTACTTATATTGGCGTCGGCGGGTTGTTGCTCGGCATGACGATATTATCTTTAAACTTATTGTTTGGGTTGCTTAAAGGTGATTATTGATTGTTCGTTTGATGCCACTCGTAGATATCAATCGTTTCTGGGTCGCAGCTTCTACAACCGCCCTGGCAAAGTGAGCCGACGGGCATTTTTCTAGCAAGGCCTTTTTTTACCCAGTGCTCAATCATCGCTTTAGCGTCGTCTTCAGATATTTTAAAATGAAGAGCAAGGTCACGCACGGGCGCGCTTCCAGCTGCTTTTAGATAGTCCCTTATATCCAATAAAATCATGCGCTAGTTGGCACACTGGGACCGATATCGAGCAGTTGCCTGCCAAGTTGGCGTAAGGTTAACCAAATACCTATAAAGCCAACAGTAAAGACACTAACCCATATGATCGTTTGTGTGGGGTGGCTTGAAAAATTTGCGATTTGGTAAAATGATACCGCCATGCTGTAGGCTAAATATAAGCTCCAAAAGATGGAGAATAATGCCCAACGCGTGCCTGTTTCTCGTTGCACGGCGGCAATAGCAGCAACGCACGGCACGTAAAGTAGGATGAACAGTAAGTAGCTGAAGGCACCGACCTTGCCATCAAAATATTTCACTAACGTACCGAACAACGCGTAACTAACGTCTTGCTCGGCAGCAGCGGCATCAATGTTGGCGCCTGTGTCTAAGGTGCGTAAGCCAAGCGGGTCGCCCATGTTTTGGAATGCGTCAGTCAAGTTGTCACTGGTCACCGCGAATGCTTCAGAAAATTTAGCGGCGATGCTGAAGGTTTCCTGGTCAGGTTCGACAGCGCCTTCTAAGTTTGAGTAAACGGCATCGAGTGTGCCAACAACCACTTCTTTGGCGAGCAAGCCGCTAAATATGCCAACGATTGCTGGCCAATTTTCTTGCTGGATTCCCATGGGTTCAAAAATGGGTGTGAAAGTTTTGCTAACTTCACTGAGCACAGATTTAGAGCTGTTTTCATTGCCGAAACTGCCATCGGTACCAACAGAGTTTAGGACGTTAATGACCATCACCATCATGACGATAAACTTGCCAGCTTCTAAAATGAAACCTTTTAGTCGTTCCCAGGTGTGAATCATCAAGCTTTTAATTGCAGGGCGGTGGTAAGGTGGAAGTTCGATTAAAAAGCCATCGGATTCGCCTTCAAGCACGCTGCTTTTAAGTAATAAGGCGGTAAAAACTGCTGCGCCTATGCCTAAGATATACAGTAAGAAAACGATATTTTGGCCAGACTGCGGAAAAAAAGCCGCGGCGAATAAAGCGTATACCGATAATCGTGCGCCGCAGGACATAAACGGTGCCATCATCACGGTCATGATGCGGTCACGTTGTTTTTCTAAGGTGCGGGTTGCCATGATGGACGGCACGTTACAGCCAAAGCCAACAATTAATGGAACAAAGGCTTTGCCGGGTAGGCCGAGTTTGCGCATAAAGCGATCCATGACGAAGGCGGCGCGGGCCATATAACCTGAATCTTCCAGAATGGAGAGGCAGAAGTATAAGGTAGCGATAATAGGGATAAAGGTCGCTACCACTTGAACGCCACCGCCTAAACCATCCGCGAATAGTACTTGGAACCAATTCGGAAAGCCTAGGTTCTGCAATTGAATTTTCAAGCCGTCGACGAAGACTGCGCCAGCGGTGATATCAAAGAAATCAATAAGCGCACCACCAAAGTTGATGGTAATACTAAACATCAAATAGATGGCGAAAAAGAAGATGGGCAGTCCAAGGTAATCACTTAAGACCACCTTGTCCACGCGATCTGACCAGGTTTGTTGAGTGCTTTTAGTTTGCTCAACGACGTTGGCGATTAACTTGTGGGCGAATTCATAGCGAGTAGCCGCAATTAAGGTATCGGCATCCTCGTCAGTTTCTTGTTGAATACGCTGTTGTAATTGTTTGCAGAGGGACTTTGTTTCATCCGTTGCAGCAGGGGAAAAGTAATCTTCTAGGCATTGTAGGGCGTGCCAGTGTTGAATAAAAGCTGTCTGTTTCTTTACATCTAATGTTGCAACAATCTCAGTGATTGCCGCGTTGATAACAGGGGGGTAACTTAAGTCTAAATGCTGATGACTGTTGTCGCGTAGAACACTTAAGGTGGCTGTTAATAGCTCATCAATGCCTTTGTTTTGTCTTGCCATGATGGGAATGACGGGAAAGCCGAGCGTGTTCGATAGCGCGTCGATATCGATGTCCATACCTCTGGATTTGGCAACATCCATCATGTTCAAGGCGAGTACGGCAGGGATGCCAGTTTCCAGCAGTTGACTGGTTAAAAATAAACTGCGTTCAAGGTTCGCCGCGTCAGCAACAATCAGCAAGGCGTCAGCTTCACCGGAGAGTATGTATTGCCTTGCAATCTGCTCATCTAACGCTTCGCGATCACTATCAAGAGCATATACCCCGGGCAAATCAACTAAGATTACTTCCTGCCCCTTAATGTTAGCTAGACCTTCACGGCGTTCAACCGTAACCCCAGGCCAATTGCCGGTTTTTTGTTTAATGCCAGTAATAGCATTAAATAGGGTAGATTTTCCGCAGTTAGGGTTGCCAATAACGGCGATTACAGGGTTTTTGTTTGACGAAACAATAGGTGAGCCCGTGTCACAACATTGTTTAGTCATACTGCTTGTATCATCACTTGTTGTGCTAGCGCTTCATTCAGTGCGATTCGAGCATTGCCAATACTGACCACTAAGCCGCCTTTTCTTTTTTGTGTGACGTGCAAGGGGATAAGGTTAGAAAAACCAAGAGCCAACAGCTTCTTTTCAAGCTTTCGGTCCATCTTGTTTTTACACAGCATGACTTTTTCGCCAATATTGATATCAGCCAATGAAGGGTTGCTAGATGATACAGATGTGTTTGACATAGATTCTCAAACGTTAATGATAATGATTCCCATTCTAATCTTAAAGAGGGCTATGTCAAGTATTGTTGTTTATGAAGGTTGGTTGCTAATTGAAGGTTTAATGGCAATAAAATAAAAGGCGGTTGATAAAATGACTAACCAAACGAGACTAAGGTAGCCAATAATTCCGTCGTATTGTCCGGTTAAAAAAGACCAGTCGGATAAGCTGTTGTTATCAGTAAGT
>JBDOOJ010000043.1:0-2467 GCA_039830885.1 Cycloclasticus sp. | reverse complement strand
TATAAACCGTGTAAAATACCCTTTAAACTTTCACCAGGATTTGCATGCCACTGACTTCACCCCTTTATCGTATTGCACTCACCCCCGGAGAACCGGCGGGGATTGGCTTAGATCTTTGCATAAAAATTGCCCAGCAAAACCAAACCTGTGAGTTGGTGGTACTCACAGACCCTGCGCTACTCGCTGAACGCGCCCAACACTTAAATGCCTCCATAACCATTCAAACCTTTCATCCCTCTCTAGCCCCTACCCTCTCCAAGGTCGGGACCATCAAGGTATTACCGATTAAACGGTCCGCGCCGGTAACCCCCGGACAGCTAGATAAAAGAAATGCTCAGCATGTATTAAACACCATAAAACAGGCCACCGAAGGGTGTCTTAGCGGTCTTTTTGATGCCATGGTGACCGGACCTGTACACAAAGGCATCATCAATGATGCCGGCATAGCCTTTAGCGGACACACCGAATATATTGCCAACATAACCGGTCAGCAACCGGTCATGATGTTAGCTGTCCCGGGGTTACGTGTCGCCCTAGTTACCACCCACTTACCCCTAAAAGCGATACCCGATGCCATTACCCAACAACGGCTCACCCAAGTTATAACGACCGTTCATCATGACCTTCAACAACGCTTTGGTGTTAACAACCCAACATTACTGGTTGCCGGACTCAATCCGCACGCCGGAGAAAATGGTCATTTAGGCGATGAAGAAATTACAACCATCATTCCTGTATTAGCTGCATTACGGGACCAAGGCTTGAATTTGATGGGTCCATTACCTGCCGACACCTTATTCACGCCCAAATACTTAGACCGGGCTGATGCTGTGATTGCCATGTACCATGATCAGGGACTGCCGGTTCTTAAACACAAAGGATTTGGCAACGCCGTCAACATTACCTTAGGCCTACCTATTATCCGCACTTCCGTTGACCATGGAACGGCACTGGATTTAGCGGGCTCAGGATTAGCCAACGAAAATAGCTTAAACTGCGCTATCGATACCGCACAACAATTAATCCACCATTAAAAAACACTATGACTCATAAACCCCGTAAACGTTTTGGCCAGAATTTCCTCCAAGATACCCATGTCATTGATAACATTCTGATGACTGCAAATCCTGAACACGGTGAGCATTGGGTTGAAATTGGCCCGGGGCAAGGTGCGCTAACAGCACCGTTACTCGCTACCGGTGTTAAATTAGATCTCATAGAATTAGACCGTGACCTAGTGCGTTACTTAGCACATAAATTCGCTAACGAAGAACGATTAACCCTCCATAGTCAAGACGCTCTCACGGTGGATTTCAGCCAATTAGCTACAGACTCTAACCGATTACATATTATCGGAAATCTACCTTACAATATTTCCACACCGATACTTTTTCATCTCATGAAATATGCTGACCATATTCACAGCATGTACTTTATGTTACAAAAAGAGGTCGTTGAACGAATCTGTGCAACACCGGGTAACAAACGCTATGGTCGACTGACCATTATGCTGCAATATTACTGTCAGGCAGAACCGCTGTTTGACGTGCCACCCGAAAGTTTTGACCCTCAACCCAAGGTGATGTCTGCCATTTTCAAGCTCACACCACACCGAAAAGCACCTGTAGAGATTACTAATCTTAAGCACCTTAACCAAGTTGTCGCTCAAGCTTTTTCGCAACGTCGAAAAACACTGCGTAACTCCCTAAAGAAATCTTTTACCGAAGCCGAAATATGCGCACTTGATATCAATCCCGAACTCAGGGCTGAGGCAATTTCATTAACTGAATTTGCCCGCCTAAGCAATCAATTCACTTTAAAAAATCCGTAGCGATAAACCACTAATATTGCTTTAATAAGACCTTAATTCATAGACGCCAACTAACGGAAATTACCCAAATGAAAATGAGCGCAAAAGATTTCCTAACTTGTGAAAGAAAACGAATCACCTTGTTGGGAATGTCTGGGGCTGGAAAAACCACACTCGCTAATAAATTATCGTACAAAAAATGGTTCCATTATTCAGGTGACTACCGAATTGGTACCCAATATCTATCAGAGCCTATTTTAGATAATATAAAGCAACAGGCGATGGATACGCCTTTTCTAAAAGATCTGCTTATTTCAGATTCCATTTATATTTGCAATAACATTACTGTTGATAATTTACTGCCTATTTCAAGTTTTATGGGAAAAATTGGTAACCCGGATCTAGGGGGCCTATCGTTAGAAACATTCAAAAAACGACAACTTCTACACCGTGAGGCAGAAATAGCCGCGATGAATGATGTCCCCAAATTCATTGAAAAATCACAGCATATTTATAGCTACAACCATTTCATTAATGATGCTGGCGGCAGTGTTTGCGAACTCGATGAGCCTGAGGTTCTTAACCTTTTAGCCCAACACACACTCATTATTTACATTAAAACATCCAAGGACCAAGAACAGTTACTCTTTAATCGTG
>JBDOOJ010000073.1:0-8683 GCA_039830885.1 Cycloclasticus sp. | reverse complement strand
AGCGACAAACATGCGCAAGTTGTCGTCAACGGTACTGATTTCAACGGCTTTTGTGCGTAATCGCTTGTCTGGAAATCGAAGGATGTCTAATTTTGTCATTGTATAAAGTTAAAAATGTGCGTTTGTACTCAATTGTTTAGGGTGAATTCTAACTAATTTAGGTTAAACTTTGAATAGCGAATATTTTAGGCTAGACTTACAGTGTTCTTAATTAGCCAACAAAAAGGAAGATTATGGCTATGAAAAAACTATCAGTGTTGCTACTCGGGGTGTTACTTTGCTGGAATGTCTTGGCAGATAACATTGAGTTGAACCCGTCACATCCGGATCGATACGTTGTTGTTAAGGGCGATACGCTTTGGGATATATAGGCACGGTTTCTGAAAACACCGTGGCGTTGGCCCGATATTTGGCAAGCCAATGATCAAATTGCCAACCCTCATTTAATATACCCTGGCGATATTATTGAACTTTCTTTTATTGATGGGCAACCAAGGCTGACTCTAAAAAGAGGTGACGGCAAGTTATCTCCTTCGATTAGGCGCACCAGTTTAGAGGGCGCAATCCCCGCTATTCCTTTGGACGCCATTGCTGCATTTTTAAACAAGCCCAGAGTAATGACGCAAGAAGAGTACGATACGGCGCCATATATTGTTGCGTTTGATGACGAGCACATACTGGGTAGTCCAGGATATAAAGCGTATGTTCGCTCATTTATCGACAGCATCGAAGACGGTTATGTCGTTGTTCGTCAAGGCGAAGAATATTTAGACGGTGAAACGGGTGAGTCGCTTGGCTTTGAGTCGGTGTATATCGCTGAGTCAGCGGTGACTTTAAAAGGCGACCCTGCGACGGTTATGTTGTCGAAATCTACGCGTGAAGTGCGTAAGGGCGATCGCTTATTGCCGGCGTTAGAAGGGCAGATCATACAAAATTATTTCCCACATGCGCCTGAAACGAATATTAAAGGACACATTGTTGGTGTGGTTGACGGTGTATCTCAGGTAGCGCAATTTGACGTGGTGGTGATTGACCGTGGCGAACAAGACGGTGTTGAAGTAGCCATGTGTTGACAGTTGATCGCGCAGGCGAAACAGTAAGAGACGTTATCGCCGGTGGAGGAGCTGAGGTGAAACTGCCGGACGAAGAGGCGGGTGTGCTAATGATTTTCCGAGTATTTGATCGGGTTAGTTATGGACTTATTATGCAAAGTCAGCGAGTAATTCATCGCCTTGATGTAGTCCACACACCATAACGTTGGTTAATATTAAAAGGCCTGACGATGCGTGTTCATCGTCAGGCTTTGATGTTTCTGAGGTAAGCGCATGGCTTGCTTTATGGCGGGTTAAGGGTGTTGGTGCTAAGACGTATATAGCATTACTCGACGTATTCGGTTCGCCATCAGCTGTTTTTTCGGCGCCGATTGTCGAGTTAAAAAAAGCAGGGTTATCGGCAAACGTTGCTGAGTTAATAAAGCGGTTTGACCAAGACGAAATTAAGCCAGATCTTAAGTGGTTAGAGAATGAGGGTTGTCACCTGATGTGCTGGCACGATGCTGATTACCCTGCGTTATTAAAAGAAATCCCCGATCCGCCTCCGGTGCTTTTCATCCGTGGTGATAGGTCGCTTTTGGGCTCCTTGCAAATAGCGATGGTGGGTACTAGAAACCCATCGCCGATGGCGTTAAAGACAACGCAAGCGTTTGCAAAAAGTTTTGCCAACTTTGGTTTAACGGTAACGAGTGGCTTGGCCTTGGGTGTTGATCAGGCCGCTCACAAAGGTGCTTTAGCGGCGACAGGAGCTACCATCGCAGTTGCCGCGACAGGATTAGACCGAGTGTATCCCGCGCAGCATAAAACGCTGGCAGAGGAAATAATAAAGACAGGGGCCTTAGTGTCGGAGTTTCCGATTGGAACGCAGACAAAGCCAGGCTATTTCCCACGACGTAACCGAATTATTAGCGGCCTCAGTCTCGGTGTGTTGGTGGTTGAGGCAGCGATAAAAAGTGGTACGCTCGTGACGGCAAGGCATGCCATGGAACAGGGGCGGGAAGTGTTTGCAATCCCAGGTTCAATTCATAACCCATTATCGAAAGGCTGCCATCATTTAATCCGCCAAGGTGCAAAATTAATTGAAACCGCCGATGACGTATTAGAAGACTTAGGAAATTTGTCGCTCGTTGCTATAGGTGCGGGAGCTGAAGAGGAAGCAGACGAGGCATTAAACAGCTTGTCATTAGAAGGCGATTACGCTGTTTTGCTTGAAAAAATTGCCTTTGACCCCACGTCAGTGGATGACTTAATTGCACAGACCGATTTTACAGCAGAAGAAATATCGTCTATGTTATTAGTACTTGAGCTCGAAGGTTTAGTATCATCTGCGCCTGGAGGCCTTTTCTATCGGTGTTCAACCGCTAAGTAGGAAGATTTTGGAAAACATGAAAGAAACAATTTTTGAAGTACTCGTATATTTGTTCGAGCATTATATTGATGTGGGTGACGAGAAAAAAATCGAGCAAGGCGCGTTAAAAACAGAATTATTGGAAGCCGGTTTTACTGATAATTATGTGGATCGAGCCTTTGATTGGATGGATGAATTAACGGCCTTGCCGACAACAGAAGTTGAGAATTATGTTGGCCCAACCTCTATTCGCATTCATTCACCTGACGAGCGTTTACGTTTTGATGTGGACGCGCAGGGTTTTTTATTATTTCTCGAACAAGCGGGTATTATCGATTCAACACGTCGTGAACTGATCATTGATCGGGCGATGGCGTTGGGGGACCCTATTTTGGCGGTTGACCACATTAAGTGGGTGGCCTTAATGGTGCTCTTTAGCCAGTCCGGTATGGAAGGGCATTATTCACAAATGGAAGAGCTGGTTTACGGCGACATTCCATTCGAACTGCATTAGGCGGAAGATATGTCAGCTCTTGTAATTGTAGAATCACCGGCTAAAGCCAAAACCATTGAAAAATACTTAGGCAAAGGCTTTACTGTTTTGGCCTCGTACGGCCACGTTCGAGACTTGGTGCCGAAAGATGGTGCGGTGGATACAGAAAATGATTTTGCGATGAAATATTCGTTGGTCGAGCGCAATCAACGCCACGTTCTAGCCATTACCAAGGCCATGAAAAAAGCTGATGAGCTTTATCTCGCAACCGATCCAGATAGAGAGGGTGAGGCGATTTCTTGGCATGTGTCTGAATTACTGAAAGAAAAAAAATTACTGAAAAACAAGCCGGTTTACCGTGTGGTTTTTCATGAGATTACCAAAAAATCGATTCAAAAAGCCATCAAAGAGCCACGTGAATTGTCCATGGACATGGTGGACGCGCAACAAGCACGGCGTGCACTGGATTATTTGGTAGGTTTTAATTTATCACCGCTGTTATGGAAAAAAATTCGACGTGGCTTATCTGCCGGTCGCGTACAAAGCCCCGCTTTACGGTTAATTGTTGAACGAGAGTTGGAGATAGAGGCGTTTAAAAACCGTGAATATTGGAGTATAGAAGCATCAGTAAAGACGGCAGATAAAGCGTTTAAAGCGAAACTTACACATTTTGACAACGATAAACTCACACAATTTAGCGTTGAAGACAGCGTTTTTGCGAATAAAATAAAAGACGATGTTACAGCCGTTGCAGCCGGCAAATTACTGGTTAAAAAGTTACAGAAAAAACAGCGCAAGCGTAACCCCGCTGCGCCGTTTACAACCTCAACGCTACAGCAGGAGGCGGCGAGAAAACTTGGCTACACCACCAAGAAAACCATGCAAATTGCCCAGCAATTGTATGAAGGTGTCAGCATTGGCGATGAAACGGCAGGTTTAATTACCTATATGAGAACCGACTCGGTGAACCTAGCTGAGGAAGCGGTTGAAGAAATGAGAAGTTTGATAGCATCTCGTTATGGCAAAGACAATGTGCCAAAAACTGTACCAGTTTACAAAACCAAATCTAAAAATGCTCAAGAAGCGCATGAGGCAATTCGCCCCAGTTCAGCTTCACGTGTGCCTGAAGATATTCGCGGTTCCTTATCAAATGACCAATACAAATTATATTTGTTGATATGGAAGCGCGCGGTTGCCAGTCAAATGGTGCATGCCCTAATTGATGGTGTGAGTGCCGATTTAACTTGCGGTAAAGGGCATGTATTTCGTGCAACAGGCTCTACAGTTAGTAAGCCTGGCTTTATGGCTGTGTACCTTGAAGGAAAGGATGACAGCAAAGAAGACGATGACAATAAAGAAAATTTATTGCCACCGATGAAAGAAGGTGAGTTGATAGATTTGCTTGAAGTTATTCCGAATCAACACTTTACAGAACCACCGCCACGTTATGGTGAAGCGAGTTTAGTGAAGTCTTTGGAAGAGCATGGAATTGGCCGCCCTTCAACCTATGCGTCCATTATTTCGACCTTGCAAAATAGAGATTATGTTGAGTTGGAAACGAAGCGTTTTTACCCAACAGATGTGGGCCGTATTGTTAATAAATTCTTAACCCAGCATTTTACCAATTACGTGGATTACGATTTTACAGCAAAGTTAGAAGATGACTTAGATGCTGTTTCACGCGGTGAAAAGAAATGGTTGCCGTTGATGAAAACGTTTTGGCAGCCGTTTAAAGCTTTAATTGACGAAAAAGAAGTTAGCGTTCAGCGAAGTGATGTGACGCAAGAGGCGATGGATGAAAATTGCCCAGAGTGCGGTAAACAATTGTCGATACGTTTGGGACGTAATGGCCGTTTTATTGGCTGTACAGACTATCCTGAGTGCAGTTATACGCGCAATCTAAATGATGATGCGGCGGCAGCTGAACCTGAAGTAGTTGAAGGGCGTCAATGCCCGAAATGCGAATCAAATTTAATTATTCGTACGGGACGTTACGGTAAATTTATTGGCTGCAGTTCGTACCCAGATTGCAAACACATGGAGCCGCTAGAGAAACCGAAAGACACCAATGTGGTGTGTCCAGATTGTAAAAAAGGCACCATACTTGAACGAAAATCACGGAAAGGTAAAATCTTTTATTCCTGTTCGAATTACCCAAAATGTAAATACGCACTGTGGAACCCACCGATTAATGAGTCATGCCCAAGCTGTAATTGGCCGATCTTAACGGTAAAAACCACCAAACGCCGTGGCAGCGAGAAAGTCTGTCCGCAACAAGAGTGTTCGTACGTCACGCCTTGTGAAGAAATGGCTAAACCTGATTAATGAGACCTCAGCTTAACTACTGCGTTTGATAATGCATCGTTAAAAACAAGCTCAAAATGCTCATTTACTCCAGTAAACTGCGCGTTTTCGCTAATTTTTGCCTTGTCTTGCCAGCGCCCGCTACGTTATCCTGTTGCCTCTAAACAAACAAAAAATATTATGCAAAATAAAACACCGTTCGTTGCCGTTTTAATGGGCTCAGATTCTGACTTTCCTGTTATGCAATCTACCTTAGATGTACTTAAAAAGTTAGATATTGCCTATGAAGTAAGGATTACATCGGCGCATAGAACGCCGGTAGAAACACATGAATACGTCACGAGTGCTGATCAGCGTGGTTGCGGTGTTTTTATTGCGGCAGCCGGTTTGGCGGCGCATTTAGCAGGTGCTGTGGCGGCGAATACGGTGAAGCCGGTGATTGGTGTGCCATTAGATGCCGGTTCGTTACAAGGAAAAGATGCGTTGTTATCAACCGTTCAAATGCCGGGAGGTATTCCGGTAGCGAGTGTGGCGATTGGTAAACCGGGTGCAAAAAACGCGGCTTATTTGGCGGCGCAAATACTAGCACTGTCTGACGAAGGGCTTGCACAGCGCGTGTTGGCGGAAAGAAAAGAGGCGGGTGCAGTGGTGATTAAAAAGAACCAAGAGCTACAAGAAAAGCTCAAGCAACAAGCTTAACAAGCGAGTTTATTTTCAGTGCCATCAGCTTGGCAAAAAAGACGCTTTGTAGAATCCTTATGTCGGGGTAAAGTCGTCGCATATCCGACTGAATCTGTGTTCGGTTTGGGTTGTGACCCATTAAACCTTATGGCTGTTCTCGATTTGTTAAAATTAAAAAAACGTGGGCAACATAAAGGCCTCATTTTAATTGCCTCTCGTTTTTCGCAACTATCACCTTTTCTAAAACCATTGCCCGAATCGATTAAGTCGAGAATACATAATGGAAGTCAGGAGCCGACGACTTGGTTATTACCTGCTAAAGAATTTGTGCCAACATGGCTGACAGGTGAGCATAAAACGCTTGCTGTGCGTCTTACCCAACATTCGTTAGCGAAAGAATTGTGTGAGCTTGCAGGAACGGCACTTGTGTCAACCAGTGCAAACATAGCGGGTTGTGAGCCGTTAAAAACAGCTCATCAGGCGCGATTAAAATTTCAGGCTTTGGGTGTGCATGTCATTGGCGGTCGGGTTGGCTTATCAAAAAAGCCGAGTCGAATTATTGACCCGTTTTCGAATAAACAATTACGCTAGACTAGAGCCTATGTCATCACCCAATATACAACGAGTAAAAGAGTATTTATTAAGCTTGCAGGACAGTATTTGTTCATCTCTCGAAGTGCTAGAGGATAATGGCGTTTTTACAGAAGACTTATGGGAGCGGGGCGGAGATAACGGTGGTGGTCGAACGCGTGTATTGGAAGGAGGCGATGTGTTTGAACAAGCAGGCGTTAACTTTTCACACGTTCGCGGTGATTCCTTACCTGCATCTGCGACCCAGCAC
Organism: Cycloclasticus sp.; assembly: GCA_039830885.1. GTDB lineage: Bacteria > Pseudomonadota > Gammaproteobacteria > Methylococcales > Cycloclasticaceae > Cycloclasticus. The sequence continues at coordinate 1,964 of JBDOOJ010000073.1, read as the reverse complement.
CGCCCTGAATTGGCCGGTCGTAATTTTGAAGCACTTGGCGTGTCGTTAGTGATGCACCCGAGAAACCCGTATGTGCCAACATCGCATGCGAATGTACGTTTTTTTATCGCTGAAAAAGAAGGTGAGGACGCTATTTGGTGGTTTGGTGGTGGCTTTGATTTAACGCCATACTATGGTTTTGAAGAGGATGCAGTGCATTGGCATCAACAAGCTCAACAGGCTTGCGAACCTTTTGGTGAGAGTGTGTATGCGGGATACAAAAAATGGTGTGATGATTACTTTTTCTTAAAACACCGCAATGAACCACGTGGCATTGGAGGGCTGTTCTTTGATGATTTAAATGCGGGTGGTTTTGAGCGCAGTTTTGAATTGATGCAAAGCGTCGGCAATCACTTTATAACCGCTTATGAACCGATTGTCTTACGCCGTAAGGGTTTGCCGTTTAGCCAAAGAGAAAGAGATTTTCAGCTCTATCGGCGGGGGCGGTATGTTGAATTTAACTTGGTTTACGACCGGGGAACTCTGTTTGGCTTACAAACAGGTGGGCGCACGGAGTCTATTTTAATGTCGTTACCTCCAGAGGTGAGTTGGCGGTATAACTGGAGCCCAGAAATTGGCTCACCAGAAAGCGAGCTTTACGAGAAGTTTTTGAAGCCTAGAGACTGGTTAACAGACAGTAAGAAGACTTAAGAGTTACTCTTAGCCTCTTCAAGAGCCAATTGGCTAGCTGACTCGGACTGTTTGTTTTTCTCTGTCAATTGTTGAATAACATTATCTAAACCGCCGCTACGTTTAATGCTTTTAGCAAAGCTGGCTCTGTAATTTGTTACCATGCTGATACCTTCGATAATCACATCATAGGCTTTCCATTGGCCCTCTTTATTAATCGCCATGCGGTAGTTAACGGCAATAGGCGGGCTTGAGGGTTGAATGATTTGAGTTTTAACGATCACGCGTTTTTGTGTTGGTTCGAAAGACATCGGAATGAAATGGACTGTCCATTCACCAAACTCTTTGAAGGCCGTGGCATAGGTGTTAACTAACAAGCTTTTGAATTCGAGTTGAAACTGGTCTTTTTGGTCTTGTGATGCTTTGCGCCAGTATTTGCCCAGTACCAGCCTGGAAATTTTGTTTAAATCCACGCGTGGCTCAATCACCTCGTTTACCAGTTGAAAAACATAGTTCCGATTGTTGAGGCGTTCTCTATCTTTCTGGATGATGCCATACAGTAAGTCGGATGTTTCTAGAATGACCAATTGAGGTGCATTCAATTCGTTTGCCGATGCGTTAATCGTCGCGCATGACAAAAAAGCCATAAGCCCGATAATAAGAAGTCCTTTTATTTTGTTCATAATGTATTCCTTTTTATTGCTGTTGTTTTCTATTGTTTATATAGACCGTATTAAAGCTTATTCTATTGCCGCCTTAATGGCCTCGATGACGGTATTTTCTATTTCCTTAAGCACCGGTAATGCCGGACTGTCTTGCCCAACAAAGCTTGGCCTAACAAATAATATATGCGCCTTACCTGAACGCTCGATGACTGTTAAATGTAACGGACATAGAGCCAGCATTGAAGGGTCTGCATTACTTACTTTATTTGCGTACCAGCCATTACAAAATGGCCATGCTGCGGATACCACCTAAGTTGTTTTTGTTGTAGTTTACGCCCCACTTTTCTTTAAAACAAGACAGATTTTTACCAATGTTGGCTTCAAAAATCACGTAGAAATTACGTTGTTCCAATTCCTGATAAACTGAATCGAAAGTTTCATTCATGTCAGCATCGGCGGTAATTTCATAAACGCTATTGGTACCAGCAATGGTTAATGTTGATAGAAAGCTAAGAATTAATATGCTTAAAAAATGTTTCATAGGCTGTTTCTTGTTTGCTTGTATGTAATAGGCTCTAATAGAAAGAGTATAGTCGTTCAAATCAATATTTCTAGGGCCGCTTTACGGCT
>JBDOOJ010000004.1:0-32951 GCA_039830885.1 Cycloclasticus sp. | reverse complement strand
TCTTATCGGTCATTCCCTCGGCGGGTTAATCATACAAAAATACATTGAATTCAACACCGTACCAGCCTGCATATTGCTGGCTTCGGTGCCTTCTGACGGGCTTATGCCATCCGTCATGGATTTATTTGTAAAACCAAATTTTTTCATGCAAACCAACTTGAGTAAGCTCTTTGGTTCTTGGTTCTCACCCGTCGATGTAACACGTAACTCTATTTTTTCTGGCGATGTTGAAGACGATGTGGTAATCCGCTACTGCACGGAAATGCAACCCAGTTCCCCTAAGGCATTGATGGATACACTGTGGCTAGGCCTACCAACCAAAAAGAATCCCTTCAAAATCCCCATGCTGTCCTTAGGCGCAGACGAAGACACCTTCTTTAGACCTGAACAAATTAAAAAAACAGCCGACGTCTATAATGCTGATTATATTAATATGAAAAACACCAGCCATGCCATGATGCTAGACTCACACTGGCAAGAAAGTGCTGATGCTATTAACACCTGGTTAGAAAAAAAGTCGCTATAACGCTGAACTAAATTCTATGCGAGGCAATAAAAAGGCTGAATCAATCAGCCTTTTTATTGCCTTCTAATTTTTCGTCACTATTTCAGCTTGCTTTTCTCAACAATGGCATGTAACTCTTTTAAAATCACCGAGAGTTGTTCAATTTCAATCTCACCTTCTGCTTGAATAACCGACACCAAATGCAAGTAACGATCAATTTCAGCCCTGCTGTTTGCACACCAAGTACTGACACGTTTGTCCGCTGAGGAATTTTTACTCGAATGCTGGAATATTGCTATCAACAACGTCCGATTCTCTGCGTGCAAATCATCCCGCAACGCTGACCTAGCTAAGGACTGCCAGTAGTTTTTGCGCGGCAAGCTATTTATACAGCCGTGTAGCCAACTTAATTTCAACTCATCACTCACAGCCGAATATACCGATAAAACATCGTCCTTACCTTGCTCAACCGCCGTAAGAACAGCAATAATATCAAGCGCAATAAATTCTAACTCCAAGCACGCTATTTTCTGCGCTAACAAGCTGCTAACGCCAGCCTCTTTAAGCACTGCGCTTCGTTGCGCAGCATGATCCTGATCCGCCTGTGACACATAATTAACTATATCTGCGCTAATAACCGACACACTGTCTGCGAATTCACTGACGATTGTTTCAATTGAATCTATGTGCGCCCTATTACTCTGCAACCAATACATTGTGCGTTCAATCAGTTTTCGCACTTCCATCAACATGTCTATTTGAATAGCTGGCGGCACCTTATTATCTAGCGCCTCAATATCGGCCCACACCAGTTCAACATTAAAAATTTCACAAGCAATCTTATAATTTTTAACCACTTGACCAATGCTTGCACCCGCTTCATCTTTCATTCTAAAAGCAAATGATGGGCCCAAACGATTCACCATACTGTTAACTAACTGGTTAACAATAATTTCATCTCGAAGTCGGTGATCGTCAATCGGCTGAGCAAAGTCACTGCTCAAATTTGACGGAAAGTAATCCAGCAAATCTTTCTTAAACCCGCTGTCTTTCATAATGGAGGAACTACTCATCATGTCCTTCAATACCAACTTACTGTAGGCAAATACAACAGCCAGTTCCGGACGAAACAGCCCTTCACCGCGCACCTTGCGTTCTTCAATTTCTTCATAATTAGGAAGGTATTCAACCTCTCTATCCAGGCGGCCTTCATTGCATAACTGATCAATCAACCTTGCATGAACCTCCAACATGGCTGGTGCTTGGCTTTCAACCATACTGATGGCTTGGGTCTGCAAATAATTATTTCGAAGGACTAATTCACCCACTTCATCTGTCATCTTGGCCAGCAACACATCCCTTTGTTTGCCGGTCATATCACCTTGCTCAACTAACTTATTCACCAATATCTTGATATTCACTTCGTGATCTGAGCAATCTACACCCGCTGCATTATCAATCGCGTCTGTGTTAACGCGACCAATAGCAGCATATTCAATACGGCCTAACTGGGTAAAACCAAGGTTGCCACCTTCTCCTATGACTTTACAACGTAACTCTGCACCATTAATTCTCAACGAATCATTGGCGCGGTCACCCACATCGGCGTCGCTCTCACTACTCGCTTTAACATACGTCCCAATGCCACCATTCCATAGCAAGTCGACAGGCGCCTTTAACATGGCCTGAATCAATTCATTAGGCGTTAACGTCTTATCCGTAACATCCAACACCTTTTGCACCTGTGGTGTCAGGGTGATGGATTTATCTGCTCTTGAAAAAATACCGCCGCCTTTAGAAATTAGCGCCTTCTCATAATCGTCCCAAGTAGAACGCGGCATATCAAATAGGCGTTGACGCTCTTTAAAACTTTTTGCTGTATCGGGGGAAGGGTCAAGGAAGATGTGCATATGATTAAACGCACCCACTAAGCGGATTTTCTCGGACAACAACATGCCGTTGCCAAACACATCGCCACCCATGTCACCTATGCCCATCACATCAAACGGCGTGGTTTGCGTATCAACACCCAGCTCTCTAAAGTGACGTTTAACGGACTCCCAAGCGCCTTTTGCAGTAATGCCCATTTTCTTATGGTCATAACCTACTGAACCACCAGAGGCAAACGCATCACCTAACCAAAAACCGTGCTTAATGGCGATGCCATTAGCAATGTCGGAGAATGTTGCTGTACCCTTATCAGCCGCAACGACCAAGTACGGGTCATCATCATCGTATCGCACAACATTTTTTGGCGGCATTACTTTCTCGCCCTTTAAATTATCGGTTATATCGAGCAATGCGCTGATAAGAATACTATAACATTCAATGACTTCTTCCATCATTGCATCTCGAGACAGCCCGTCTAATGAACGCTTTACAATAAAACCACCTTTAGCGCCGGTAGGAACAATAACCGCATTTTTAGACATCTGAGCTTTCATTAAACCCAAGATTTCCGTCCTAAAATCTTCTTTTCGATCGGACCAACGCAAACCACCACGAGCAACCGAGCCGCCCCTTAAATGTACGCCTTCAACACGAGGAGAATAAACAAAAATTTCAAATTTTGGTCGCGGTGAAGGTAGGTCAGTGATAATTTCAGGGTTTAATTTAAACGTGACATACGGCACACCCGTTGAGTCCACACTGGTTTGATAATAGCTCGTACGATTAGTCGCCTGAATTAAATTTAAATAACGACGTAAAATCCTATCCTCATCTAAGGACACTACTTTTTCAATTTCAGCAATAACGACCGCCTCTTGTTCAGCGATTTTTTTAGCTTTATCTTTAATGCTCGGGTCAAACTTTAACTCAAACAACCGCACCAATTGGCCCGCAATAATCGGATTGTTTTCTAAGGTGTTTTCCACATAGGCTTGGCTAAAGGCTGCCCCCGCTTGGCGCAAATACAAATAATAAGCACGAAGCAACATGATTTTTTTCCAATCAAGACCGGCCTTTATCACCAGACGGTTAAAGCCATCATTCTCAACGTGACCTATCCATACTTTTTCAAAAACCGTTTGAAATTTTTCTTTAATTTGCTCAACGTCGGGCAGTTCTTCGTTATAAACTAAACCAAAATCATGAACCCAGTAACAACGACCCGAAGACGTGTCCGTCACTTCGAAAGGGTGCTCATCAAACACCGTAACACCCATGTTTTCAAGCACCGGTAACGTTTGCGATAGAGGCGCTGGCGCACCTTTATTTATCAACTTAAACTGCAAGCCCTTGCCGTGAGACTCTAACGGTTGATACAAAGACATTTGAATTTGTTGATCCGAGCTGTTATTTAAAATTTCCGCCTTTTCTATGTCTGGAACCGCAAATCTAGCAGGGTAATTATCTGTATACGCTGGCGTAAACCCATCGCCGTATTTATTATATAAATCAATCCCAATCGCTTCACCGTGCTGGTGCACAAGCGCAGACAACAAGTCATCTTTCCAGTTACGCAAAATCTCTACGATGTCATTTTCAACTTCCTTCGCATTGAATTCGCCAGCCCAACCAAGCGGTGTATGCGCCATAAAGTGAATCCGCGCAAAAATAGACTCGCTAAATTCAACACTAAAATCAATGTTATTGGTTTCTAATTTAGCCCGAATAACACCTTCCATTTTCTTTCTAACATTCGTGTTATAGCGATCTCTGGGCACGTACACTAATATCGACACAAACTGGCCATGCGCATCACTTCTCGCAAACAAACGAACCCGTTGACGTACCCTTAGTTGCAAAACACCTAAGGCCAAATTTAACAGTTCAGCATCACTTGAATGAAACAACTCATCACGTGGCAAGCCCTCTAATACATTCATCAGTGACTTACCACTGTGGCTATTTTCTTTGAATTGCGAATCTTCAAAGACTTTTTGTACTTTCTTGCGAATCAACGGCACATCTTCAACACGCGTGTGGTATGCAGACGATGCATACAAGCCTAAGAAACGAAATTCCCCGACCACATCACCTGTCGCATTAAATTTCTTAACGCCAATGTAATCCATGTAGGCAGGACGATGAATAATTGATTTTGTTGTCGCCTTAGTGACAACAAGCGGAGATGACTCACTCATAAAATCACACGCCTTATCGCTAATTGGCATCACATCTATGTCTGGAATGCTCGCCAATTCATCTCTTAAAATACCGTAGCCTGAGCCTTTAACAATTTTAAAACCGTCCGATTTTTTCCCTTTAACAAATTCGTATTCTCTACAACCAAGGAACAAAAAGTTATCGTCAGCAGCCCAACTAAGAAACGCCATAGCCTCTGCAAGGTCTTGGTTCTTATCTTTTGGTGGGTTAGTTTTTAATGCCGCTACAGACTGATGTAATTTAGTAATGCAAGGTTCCCAATCTTCCGTCACAGCATTGTTATAGATAATAACCTTTGATACTTGGTCGTTTAATAACTCAAGCGCATTTCCATTTGATGGTTGACGGTCTATCTCAAGGCGGATCATAGACTCTAAAATCAATCCTTTTTTGCCTTTCGATGTTGTTAAAACACCGTCTTTATCACGTGCAATTTCTAAAACAGGGTGCACAACTAAGTGGCACGTTAAGCCACTTTGGTTCAAATTCATGGTTAGGGAGTTAAGTAAAAACGGCCTATCTTCCGTGACAATTTCTATTACGCTATACGGTGACTGCCAGCCATGCGTTTCAAAGTCAGGGTTATAAACGTTGATCTCTGGCAAGTTATCAGGCCGAGACTGCGCCAAATTCCAATGCGCAATGGCAGCCCCGTATAAATCTTCTAGTTCTCTTTCAACTAAATCCTCTAAGGCAATATCCCTATAATATTCTTCGATAAAATCCTTGATAACAGGTGCCTCTTTTTTATCGAAACGGGCATCAATAATTTTCTTAAGTTGTGTGAAAATTTTCTTTTTTTCTTGCGATACAACAACCATTTTTTAATCTCCATATTTGCGCTTGCAAAGAAAGTATAGGAGATATTCTAGATTTTACTTTTTTTTTACAAAAAAACTTTTGGACAAAAAATTTAAGCTGTTAACGCCCAAAGCACCCACTTTATACCGGGGTTTATTAACGTTACATTCGCCACAACTCGCTGTCCAAATTGCCCTGCCATGCATAGGCGTTTAAATTAACAATGCCCGACAAAAAAACAACGCCTTCATGTTCCAAGATGTCTTGTTGACTCTTTGCTTTTTCGCCGCCGGACGGGAACGAAATTTTACCCTTAGAATTAATAACTCGGTGCCAAGGCACATTCAATTCATCTGACGCGGCACGTAACGCCGTTCCAACCATACGAGCGCAACCTGGGTAGCCAGAAAACCGAGCGACATCCCCATATGTCGATACCGACCCTATCGGGATACTTTTGACTGTGGCCCAAATTTTTTTATGTCGAGGGTTAACGCTCATGCTGAGACAGTTCATTCATTGATAAAACGTTCCAGCCTATTTTTGTCACTGTCTTTACAGTCTAAAAACGATAAATTGAAGCTGAATAACTCCTGTGCAAGACGATGCATATTTTGCACACAACAGTTTGCATAGAAAGACTCGTCACCCTCATTCAAACAAAAGCTGACCGACAACAATAAGCGATTATCTGGCTCTAATTGATAGCCCAAAGGTTTAATCGACGTTGCTGTAATTCGATCGCACAATATTTCCATACCACCAGCCGACAAATTATTGCTTTTTGCCAATAATTCTAAACCAGCCGCTGTTTTTAACCGGACTTCCTGTTGATACTGAATCCGTTTACATCGTCGTTTATTCATTTCCATCCTAGTATTTTAGGCAGTCACAAACAATTAATTGTTACGTGGCTCACGCATTAACGTCAATAATCACGCGACCACGAATCTTACCGCCGACAATTTGTTCCGCCAGTTCCGGTAAATTTGACATTGGTTCTACTCGGCTAATGGCATTTATTTTATCTTTCGGTAAATCGCTTGCTAACCGGCTCCAAGCTTTAAGTCGAAGTTCCATGGGCGCCATCACCGAATCAATCCCCGCCAACACAACACCACGTAAAATAAACGGGAAAACGCTGGAAGGTAAATCAATGCCGCCAGCCAAACCGCAAGCGGCTACACAGCCGTCACGTTTTGTTTGCGCAATGGCATTGGCCAACGTGTGCGAACCAACGGTATCAACAACGCCCGCCCAGCGTTCTGCCGCTAATGGCGCGCCTTTTTCTGACAACTCAGCACGGTCTATAAAGCTGCTGGCGCCTAACGCCGTTAGATAGTCATGTGTTTCTGGCCGGCCTGTAGATGCCACCACGGTATAGCCAAGTGTTGATAATAAAGCGATAGCCACAGAGCCCACACCACCGGCTGCACCGGTCACCAGTATTTCACCGTCACTCGGTTTCACGCCTTGTCTCTCTAGCATCAACACCGATAACATCGCGGTGTAACCCGCCGTGCCAATCGCCATCGTATCTTGCAACGTGAAGGCATCTGGCACCTTAACCAAAAACTCAGAGTTCACGCGTTGCTTTTGGCTGTAGCCGCCCCAGTATTTTTCACCCAACGCATAGCCGTTAGCTAACACCGCGTCGCCGGCTTTAAATTTATCTGACGATGATTCAACCACCGTGCCGGCCAAATCAATGCCACACACCATCGGCAAGCGCTTACAAATTTTACCTTTACCAGACACCGCCAAACCGTCTTTGAAATTTAGAGACGAAAACGACACATCAATTAACACATTTTCATCTGGCAAATCCACCAAACTTAATTGTTGTAGTTGACCCTTGGTTTTGCCCTCTACTTCTGTCGCTACTATTGCATCAAACACCGCGCTTTCTCCTATTAAATATTTATCATTCCAAAGAGTATCAGTTTAGCCTACCAAAACCAACGCATTTAACTTGCCCGCAACGCCTGCCAACGTTACCATGAATTTTTTAATCCAAACGGCGACACCATTGAAACCAACACCCTACGTTGCAGCACTCATTGGCCTTCTTTTTAGCATTGGCGTACAAGCGAATGAGCCCCTACGATTAGCAACCACCACCAGCACGGAAAACTCAGGCTTATTGGCTGAGCTGTTACCCGCCTTTACAAAAGCAACCGGCATTAACGTGAACGTGATTGCTGTGGGCACAGGCAAAGCATTACAAATTGCGCGTAACGGCGATGCTGACGTGGTCATGGTGCACGCACGGCAAGCCGAAAACGTGTTTATTGCCGAAGGCTTCGGCGTTAATCGGCGTGACGTGATGGAAAATGATTTTGTTATCGTTGGCCCACCGACTGACCCAGCTGGCATCAAAGGTATAAACAATACCTTGGGCGCCTTACAGAACATCGCCACAAAACAATCCAGCTTCATCTCTCGCGGAGACAATTCAGGCACGCATAAAAAAGAATTATCCATTTGGAAACAAGCCGGCATTGAGCCCGACAAAGCATGGCACAAAGAGGCGGGGCAAGGCATGGGTAAAGTTCTGTTAATGGCTAGCGAGCTAGAAGCGTACACGCTCACCGATCGCGGCACTTGGCTGGCGTATCAGGACAAACTGTCTTTAAGTATTTTGACTGACGGCGGCGTATTATTAAAAAACCCCTACGGCATTATTGCGGTTAATCCTGCGTTGCACAGCGATATTCAATATTTAAAAGCCATGTCGCTGATCGCCTGGATAACCTCGCCGGCTGGGCAACGTTTAATCGATTCATTCCAAAAAAATGGCCAACGTTTATTTTATCCAACCGCCATCAAAGATGTCCTTAACCAGTGAATGACCTAAGCCAAGCCAGCGCCCATGCGTTTGAATTATTGCTCAGCGGCAATAGTGAAATTTGGGAAATCATCACGTTGTCGTTTGGCGTGTCCTTTTCGGCTATTTTAATCGCCACACCACCCGCGTTAGTGATTGCCTTTTTTCTCGCGTTTTTCCAATTTCCACTGCGCCGCGCGCTTATTTCGCTTTTCAACACCTTTATGTCGGTACCCGCCGTTATCATCGGTTTAACTTTGTACCTATTACTATCACGCAGTGGCCCCTTGGGCGACTTGAGATTACTGTTTACCGATAAAGCGATGGTCATTGGACAAATCATGTTGAGTTTTCCATTATTGGTCGCCATGGCGCACGCATCGTTTCAAGCCGCCGACCGACGCGCGTGGGAAACAGCCATCACACTGGGCGCTTCACCCGCTCGGGCATTTTTTACACTCATGTATGAAGTTCGTTTTGGGCTGATTGCAGCCATCGTCGCCGGCTTTGGTCGTGTGGTGGCAGAAATTGGTTGCTCGATGATGGTCGGTGGCAATATTCTGCACGCAACGCGTAATATCCCCACCGCCATTGCACTGGAAACCAGCAAAGGTGAATTCGCCCAAGGCATTGCGCTAGGCATGGTATTACTCGTGCTATCCTTAAGCCTGAACGCAGGTGTCTCCATCTTCCAAGGCAAAGGTGAATTACAATCATGAGCAGCTTAATCAACTTCAGCAACATAACGATTTCCTTATCCGGAAAATCGATTCTGAATATCGGTCAGCTCGACGTACCTGCGCATCAATGTACGCTATTAACCGGTCGTAATGGCTCCGGTAAAACCACCTTGTTTAAAATCATGGCCGGCTTATTGAAACCCAACTCGGCTGAGGTTCATTACCAAGGGCTAGAAATGACGTGGAAACAAGCCAAGCCCTTCATCCAAAAAGACATTATTTACCTACACCAACAACCTTATTTATTTGACGCCAGCGTGGCTGATAACATTGCCTACGGCTTACACCGTTTAGGCGAAAACAAGGCTGCTGCGCATAAAAAAGTAATGCAAGCCTTAGATTGGGCTAATTTATCGCACCTTGCCCATCGCTCGGCAAAACAGTTATCCGGCGGAGAAAAACAACGCGTTGCCCTCACCCGCGCTAGGATTTTATCGCCACGCCTATTGTTACTCGACGAGCCCACCGCCAGCATGGACACCGATGCCAAACAGCAAACCAGTGTACTGTTACAACGGCTAAAATCTGAAGGCGTCAGCATCATGATCAGCAGCCATGAAACACATACCATTGACCATATTGCCGATCGTCATTTACACATTGAAGATGGGAAAATTGAAACGATAGAACGTGCTGCCCATTCTGATAAAGTAACCGTTTTGAATACCACCAAACACCAAGCCTAGCATGAGCACCTTAAACGTCCAAAGCAGTTGCGGTGATGAAAACGAGCAAGGCACCTTAAGCGTCGAGCACGCATTGCAAAACATGCTAAACGCGGTGTCGGCAATGGACAGCTCAGAGCAAATACATCTTGGTGATGCAATCGACAGGGTATTAGCTGAAGCCATCACCTCACCAATCAACGTGCCCTCACACCGTAATTCAGCGGTCGATGGCTATGCCATCATGCAAGCTGACTTGCCCGCCAGTGGCACCATTACCAACCTGAACATCGTCGGTCGCGTGGTAGCAGGACATCCCTACAAGGGCGAGCTAAAAGCCGGCGAATGCATCCAAATAATGACCGGCGCACAAATGCCCGATTTAACCGACACCGTCATCATGCAAGAACACGTTGAGGTAACCAATAACACTATCCGCTTAGATGCACGTCATAGCGCAGGTCAAAACGTTCGCCAAGCCGGCGAAGATATCGAGTCGGGACAAACTGTTTTACAGGCTGGCATAAAATTAACGCCACCTCAAATAGGTTTATGCGCCTCTCTTGGCGTCTCGGAAATACGCGTTAACACACCGCTAACCGCTGCTGTTTTCTCAACCGGCGATGAAATTCTTAATATGGGTGAAGCACCGCGAGAAGGCTGCATTTACGATAGCAATCGCTACAGCATGATAGCCGCATTAAAAAAACTCGGTTGCACCGTATTGGATATGGGCATTATTGCCGATGACCCTGACAAACTTCGTACGGCGTTTGAACTGGCCGCCAACAGCGCCGACGTCATCTTCACCTCTGGCGGCGTATCAGTCGGCGAGGCTGATTACACCAAACAAGTACTATCTGACGCAGGCTCCATCAACTTTTGGAAAGTCGCGATGAAACCTGGACGCCCCATTGCATTTGGTGACATTAACGGCACAACCTTCTTCGGTTTACCCGGCAATCCGGTGGCCGTGATGGTGACGTTTTACCAGTTTGCACTGCCTTGCTTACAAAAAATGATGGGGCTTAGGCAGCCGTTAATTAGCCCTATTATCAAAGCACAATGCACAAGCTCTATTCGCAAAATACCGGGGCGTACAGAATTTCAACGTGGCATTGTGTCGCAATCAGACAGCGGCAAATGGCAGGTAAGTACAACGGGCAAACAAGGCTCTGGCATCTTGCGTTCCATGAGCGAGGCCAATGCCTTTATTATCCTAGAGCACGAACGTGCAACCGTTAAAGAAGGCGAATGGGTTTCGGTACAAACATTTAGCGGATTATTTTAGCGTTCAAGCTTTTATTCTTTAAATCGCGTCTATACTTCATAACTAATGAACGTATCAACCAAAACTCAAGCTTTCAGCGATTTACAGTCTGAATTAGATATTCAACGCTTTGCTTTAAAGTGTTCGGGGAATTTTATTTGGATTTGTGACTTGGCATCCGGTGTCATAAGCACCTTAGGCGAGACAGAACAGTTTTTTGATAACATCATTACAAACAACCAAGTTTCCGTGGACTTTTGGATTGCCAACATACACGAAGATGACAGAGCCGAAACAAACGATAAATACCGGCAGCTGATTAAGGGAAAAAATTTCACACTACAATCATTCATATAGACTGAAACACAAGGACGGCACTTGGATTTGGTTTAATACAAGCGCAAGAGTATACGAACGTCACCCCGATGGAAAAGTTAAAACACTGATTGGCTACAACAGCATCAATCAGCAAAAACTCTTGAACGATGAGCAAAATGAACATATTTCACAACTGTCATTCGCTATGTTCAGCACAAAAAGCAGTTTATTTGACTTTGACATTGTCAACCAAACCATCAAACAACTAACGTTTGAGCAAGCGACACAAGGAATATCTACCGTCATACGTGAAATAGCCTTGGCAGAAGGCTTACCCACTGTTCACCCCGATGAAAACCAAGCAAACTTAGATTTCTTTAATAGTTTTTCTGATGGCACTGGCGAATTAAAAGAAGCCTTATGGCGCTCCAATTACCGTAACGATGAATACCGCTGGCAAAAAGCTCAAGGCCGTGTGGTAAGTTTTGACGATAACGGAAACCCTTTAAGAGCCGTGGGTATTCGACAAGATGTTCACGATGCATATACGATTGAATTACAAGCAAATAAGACCCAAGAAAGAAATTCGCAGGCGCTTGACAACACCTTTCATGGCGTTTGGGAATGGCACCTTAAAACCGGTTATTTTTATGTCCCAGATAATATTGTATCGGGTTTGCTTAACGACACATCAAGGTGGCAGCAAACTATCGATTTTTGGTGGGAATTCGTCCACCCTGATGACAAACAACATACGTCTGCAACCATTAGCAGACAAATTAAAAAAGGTGAAGACCTCCTTCATACTGAATACCGTATTAAATCAAATAAGGGCGAGTGGGTTTGGTTGGCTTCAAAAGGAAAAATAGTCGACCGTGACGAACATGGGCAAGCTATCCGCGCGATAGGAACCGTTATTGATATTAGTGACCAGAAAGCTGTTGAAATTGCGCTTGAGCATGAAAAAGAAATCGCCCAAACCACGCTAGAATCCATTAACGAGGCGGTGATCACCACGGATAAAGCGGGGCTTATTGCTAGCATGAATCATAAAGCTCAGCAGTTATTGAGCATTAGTGAACCAAAAGCGATTGGCAATAGCTTCGACTCATTATGTACGTTGAAAGAGGCGTCATCCTCTGTCGGCACACATAACCCAATTTTGTTATGCATTCAGTCTGACCTTGCGTTTAACCTCACGTCGTTGTCGCTAACCAATCAAATTGCCAAATCCTATTATATTGATTGCTCCGTTTCGCCCTTACATGATTCAACTGGGCATTTGGTTGGCTGCGTAATGGTTATTCGTGATGTAACATTGTCACGAAAAATTACACAGGAAATTGAACATAGAGCCCAACACGATTCGTTAACGGGCATATACAATCGTCACGCCTTTGAGGCCGCACTTGAAAGAAACACTCAAGCCGACGAATTTGAGCACGTACTTTGTTACATAGATTTAGACCAATTCAAAATTGTAAATGACACCTGTGGGCATATTGCCGGCGATGAGTTATTGCGCCAACTGTCTGCAGAGTTGTCTATAAAAATTCGTAAATCAGACGTGTTTGCCCGTTTGGGCGGTGATGAATTTGGCGTTTTGATGTTGAATTGTACTATTAAACAAGCGCTTAAAATTGCCAAGACCATCAAGCAAGTTGTCACTGACTATGCCTTCCATTGGGAAGATAAGGTATTCAAATTAGGCGCGTCTATCGGGTTATCCAAAATAACCCCCTCAACATCCGCCACCGTGGCCATGCAGCAAGCTGATACCGCTTGTTTTGCAGCCAAAGAACAAGGACGTGATCGTATTCATGTCTATAGAGCCGACGATAGGGAAATGGCGTCAACTAAAGGGCAAATGGGCTGGGTGCCACGATTACAACAGGCGCTTAAAGAAAATTACTTTATTCTATACGTTCAAGCCATTACCGACTTGAAAAACCAATCGGCCGAGCCATCTCATTTTGAAGTACTGGTAAGGCTTAACGAAAACAACACCATTATTCCGCCAGGCGCTTTTTTACCCGCGGCTGAACGCTACAACTTATCCGGTCAAGTAGACAAATGGGTTATCGAAAATACACTCGCGACGCTCGATGAGTACAAGGAAAAAATTCGACACAATGATGTGTTTAATATCAACCTATCTGCCGCTAGCTTATGCGCTCCTGACTTCCTTAAATTCATCCAAACCGCTTTTTCAGGCGCCAGTATTGACCCCGCACAAATTTGTTTTGAGATTACAGAAACAGCGGCGGTGACTAATTTAACCGCGGCAAATAATCTGATTACAGAATTGAAAGGTATGGGCTGCCAATTTGCGTTAGATGATTTTGGTAGTGGCTTATCCTCGTTTGGGTATTTAAAGAACTTCCCCGTTGATTATCTGAAAATTGACGGTTCCTTTGTCAAAGACTTAATCGACGACCCCATTGATGCCGCGATGGTTAAATCCATTAACGAGATTGGCCAGATTATGGGTAAAAAAACCGTCGCCGAGTTCGTTGAGAATCAAGCAATTGCCGATAAACTGACAGAAATGGGCGTTAATTACGCACAAGGCTACCATTTCAGTATTCCATCGCCATTGGTCGATATATTAAACAAACGTTAAATTAGCCGGGGGTTAGAATAATCTGACTGGGGTGAATGGCGCGAATCGACCAGCTTTTTCCCCACTGTCTTGGCCAGCCGCGTACTTCCACATGCCGCCCAAGGTAATCGACTAAATCTCCAAAGTAACGTTGGTGTTTTACACTAATCCAAATATATGTTTTATCGCTCAACCACAATTTAGCCCCTTTCTTTGTGCGGACTACGACACGAACTGTTGCCGCAAAACGCCCCCATTTTTTCAATGTATTGTCGACTATTGCCGCTATGGGTTGCACGGCGTATGCATTCATTCCCCAAATACCTAATTGCTGTTTCTCCGCCTGTTGCTGTGCCTGTATTAAGCGCTGACTGTATTTGAGGTTAGGTGGGTGCAGGCTAAGTGTCGCTAAGCCACGTTGCAACATCATTACATTTACGTGCTCACCGCTCACTAAAAACACCTGCGCTAAGGTTCGGCCATATCGGTCTTGTTGTTCACTGTCGTGTTCCAAATGGACACGGCGTTTAAGCAACATCTTTTTTAAGTGCTCTTTAGCGGCCAATGCACCCGCATCACTTGTTTTGCCCCTATAAGCCATTTCTGGTGTATTAATACCCAACAAACGAACCGTCTGTTTATTCGATAAAACAATGGTATCGCCGTCAATAACCCGCTCTACCAGAAAGCTTTCACGCGCGCTGACACTAGAAACATTTAGCGATACTAATAATAAACACAGCCACATAAGCCGCTTTAAATCACTTTTTCTACAATCAATGCGCATTAAGTTTCATTCATTAGCCTATAATTAGGCACTTATTATCGTCGTTATTGAGCATAACAGGTAGTTTAACGTTGTACGAACGCATTCAAAATAGATTAAAAAAACTGGTCAATAGCCAACAAGGAAACGCCTTATCTGGCGGCCTTAAAGGTATTGAAAAAGAAAGTTTACGCGTGAACCAACAAGGAAAAATCGCTCAAACTCCACACCCCAAAGAACTCGGCTCGGCGTTAACTAACCCTTATATCACCACCGATTATTCTGAAGCCCTACTGGAGTTCATCACCCCGCCCTTCAGTACGGCAAAGGCGGCGCTTGATTTTATGCAAGTCGTTCATTCGTATACCTACCAACATTTAGACGATGAAATGTTATGGGGTACAAGTATGCCGTGCATTGTGGATGGCGACATGAGTATTCCTATTGCGGAATACGGCCATTCCAATATTGGCACAATGAAACACGTTTACCGGATTGGCTTATGGCACCGATACGGCCGCAGTATGCAGGCGATTGCAGGCATTCATTTCAATTATTCTTTACCGGTAAAATTTTGGCCTATTTATCAGGCGCTTGAAAACGATACGCAAGACGAAAAAGATTTTATTTCTCAATCCTATATGGATATGGCGCGTAACCTGCACCGTTATGGCTGGGTGGTACTGTACTTATTTGGTGCTTCACCTGCTATTTGCAAATCTTTTGTTAAAGGACGTGAACATTCTTTTGAAGAATTCGACTACGGAACTTTTTATAAACCCTATGCAACCTCGTTAAGAATGAGCGACATCGGTTATAAAAACGACAGTCAATCTAATATTAATATCTCGTACAACAGCTTGGACAAATACGTCAACCGCTTAGTATCTTCGACACAAACACCGTTTGAAGATTTTGATGCAATTGGCATTAAAGACAGCAGCGGTGACTACAAACAACTTAATAGCAACATTCTGCAAATAGAAAATGAATACTACAGCAATGTACGTCCCAAGCAGGTTGCCAAATCTGGCGAGCGTCCCAGCGAGGCGTTAAAAAAGCGTGGCGTGCAATACGTAGAATTACGATCCGTTGACATCAACCCATTTGATCCCGCCGGTATCAGTGAGCCTCAGCTACTGTTTCTTGAAGCCTTTATGATTTTCTGTCTATTGGCGGATAGCCCAGCAATGTCGGCTACTGATAAAGCCTCTGTTGATGATAATTTGACCTTGGTTGCGTGCGAAGGCAGAAAACCCGATTTATTATTACAACGCAATAACGTGGGCGTAACGCTTAAGACATGGGGGCTTGAAATTTGCAACGAAATGGAAGAGCTGTGTCGATTATTAGATGTTGACGACGACAACCAGTCCTACACTCACGCCCTCAACGCACAAATTAAAAAAATGAATCATGTGGAACTGACACCTTCTGCTAACGTGCTAGGTGAGATGAGAAAACAAGGGTTACCTTTCTTTAAATTTGCCTTGCAGCAAGCTAACACGCACCGCGAGTTCTTCAAAAAAAGTTCACTCAGTTCAACGCAGCAACAGTGCTTCGAAACAGCCGCCGTGCAGTCCATCAAAGAGCAAACTCTTTTAGAGCAAAACGACTCGTTATCATTCGATGCTTTTTTACAGCAATATTTCTCCCAAGGCTAACAACGGCAAGACACGCATACAGACTAACACTTCTATTGATATCCCCTTTTAGAATGTTTGATTTCCTATAACCTTGTTAAACTGGTGGTTATCAACTTTTGTATACTGACATGAACATTCAAACATTACAGGCATCGCTTGAAGATAAGCAACCGCGCGACATCATCAAAGGTATTTATTCAGCCGTCGATAGTTTAGCTATTTCGTTCAGTGGTGCCGAGGACGTCGTGTTGATTGATATGGCCTGTAAACTCAAGTTAAACCCCTCTGTCTTTACCTTAGATACGGGGCGTCTACATCCAGAAACCTACCAATTTATTCAAACGGTAATGGATCACTACCAAATTAATATCGATATTTTATCGCCAGACACACTTCACCTGCAAAAGCTAACCCAAGAAAAGGGCTTATTTAGCTTTTACAAAGATGGCCATCAAGAATGTTGCGGCATTAGAAAGGTCGAGCCTTTGAAACGGCATTTAAGCAACTTCTCCGGCTGGATTACAGGCCAACGACGTGATCAAAGTAAAGCAACACGACATAACTTAAATGTAGCGGAGATAGATTCCGCTTTCTCAGGCAAACAAGATGACTTGTTGAAATTCAACCCCTTGTACCAATGGAGTTCTGCTGACGTCTGGGCTTATATTATAGCGTTAGACGTACCCTTTAACCCATTACATAACCGCGGCTTTAGCAGCATCGGCTGTGAACCTTGTACGCGTCCCACGCTGCCTCACCAAGACCCAAGAGATGGTCGCTGGTGGTGGGAACAAGCGGATAGCAAAGAATGCGGACTACATAGTGAGTTAACTAAAATAACATAGCGTCTAAAATTTTAATAATGCGGTAGTTTAATATCCTTAAACAACGCATCAATAGCGCCCTGCTCTTTTAGCCTCATCGCCGTAATAATGAGCTCTTGCGTTAAATGCGGTGCAAACAAACCAATAAACTCATACATATAGCCACGTAAAAAGGTGTCTTTCCGTATGCCTATTTTAGTCACGCTTTGGCCAAACAAGTGACTGGCATCGAGCGCCACTAGGTCATCATCTACATTTTCGTCATAGGCCATTCGTGCAACAATACCCACACCTAAACCTAGACGTACGTAGGTTTTAATAACGTCCGCATCCACAGCGGTCAAAGCCACATCGGGACTAAGATTTTCAGATGAAAAAGCTTCATCGAGTTTTGAACGACCCGTGAAACCGAATACGTAGGTAATCAATGGGTGAGCAGCAACATCGCTCAGCGATAAATGTTTAATCTCGGTAAGCGGATGGCCTTTAGGGACTAATATACAGCGATCCCAAGAGTAACAGGGCAACATTACCAAGTTGTCAAACAGCTCAATCGCCTCAGTGGCGATTGCTAGGTCTACCTTGCCTTGTGATACCATCTCTGAAATCTGTACCGGCGTACCTTGTTGTATATCCAAACTAACGTCGGGCATATCATTCATGAAGGATTTAATCACTGACGGTAAGGCATAGCGAGCTTGTGTATGGGTTGTAGCGATAGAAAGCGAGCCCTTGCTCTCATCGCGATATTCCCTGGCTATGTTACGTATATTTTCAGCTTGCATGAGCATCTCACCGGCAATTTTAATTATTTTCTTGCCCGCTGGCGTCATACTCGTTAGATGTTTGCCGTTACGGGTAAAAACAGGAATGCCAAGCTCATCTTCAAGTATACGAATTTGTTTACTTATGCCTGGCTGCGAGGTATAAATACTATCAGCAGTAGCAGAAACATTTAAATTGTTTTTTGACACTTCCCAAATATAGCGTAATTGCTGTAATTTCATATCTCTTATCCTTTATAGTTATAAATATAGGAATACTTATTCCTTTTTATTATAAAGGAAATCCTTTATATTTCAAGCCTAATTATATAGCTGGTTAAATTTTGGATTACTTTTATATTCTTGCAGGCGCTTGCGTTGGATTTGTTATCGGACTAACCGGTGTTGGTGGCGGATCTTTAATGACTCCTCTGCTGGTCTTAGGCTTTAATGTACAACCTGCAATCGCGGTAGGAACAGATTTACTTTACGCTGCAATAACCAAAGCCAGTGGTGTCTGGTCGCACCAACGATTAAAGAACATTGAATGGTCTATTGTTAAAAACCTATGCTTAGGAAGCATCCCTGGTTCCATCGTCTGCGTTTTAGCTATACAACAACTCAACATCAGCGAAGCATTATTTGAGCACATTATTTCAGTCACACTTGGGGCCATGTTGATATTGACGTCATTCGTCATTGTATTTAAAGATAACTTTACTGGTCTATTGGCAGCTAACGCAAACATAGAGCCCTCCAAGGCAGTTATTATATGTCTTGGAGCCACGTTAGGGGTGCTGGTCACTTTGTCGTCTGTAGGTGCTGGAGCGATCGGCAGTGCAATGTTACTGATACTATACCCAACACTTAAAACCCGAAAAATCGTCGGTACCGATATCGCACACGCTGTTCCATTAACGGCAATAGCAGGCCTAGGCCATTATCAACTAGGAAATATCGACTTCAATTTATTAATCAGCTTAATTACTGGCTCCATACCGGCCATATACTTTGGTACAAGAGTAGGTCAACGACTACCAGAGAAAGCACTAAAATATATTGTAGCCACCATACTTTTGTTAATTGGACTGAAATTTTCAACGTAGAAACAGAGAAATTTAATTTGCAGTTAAACGTTAACTAACAATACGTTTATAATAAACCTTAAAAATACAACTCAAGAATAGGAATAGGAATGACATTCGTAGTAACAGAATCATGCATTAAATGTAAATACACCGATTGCGTGGACGTTTGCCCAGTAGATTGTTTTCACGAAGGCCCAAACTTTTTAGTTATTGACCCCGATGAATGCATCGACTGCACCTTATGCGAACCTGAATGCCCTGTAGAAGCAATTTATTCCGAAGATGAGTTGCCAGAAGGGCAGGAAAGTTTCATCGCCTTAAACGCTGAATTATCGCCATTATGGCCCGTGATAACTGATTTAAAACCAGCACCAGATGATGCTGACGAGTGGGCAAAAGTTGACAGCAAACTACAACACTTAGAGCGCTAAAATTATCAACTAAAACTACTGTTCAAGATTGTTGACTTAAGAAATACCATTAAGTCATTAGTGTCAAACGTAAAAAAGCCGGCTTGAAGCCGGCTTTTTATTTAATCTTCAGAAAAGTCAGATGGACTAGAAACTTCTCGATCGACGAGTTCTACATAGGCCATTGGTGCAGCATCACCGGTTCTAAATCCGCACTTTAGAATACGTAAGTAACCACCTGGACGCTCTTTATAACGCGGCGCTAGTTTATTGAATAATTTAGTCACGCTGTCACGATCTCTTAAACGAGCAAAAACCAATCTTCTTTTAGCAACTGAGTCATTTTTAGACGCAGTAATAAGAGGCTCAACAAAGCGACGTAGCTCTTTAGCCTTAGGCAATGTAGTACGAATTACTTCATGATCTATAAGTGAGTTTGCCATATTTTGAAACATAGCCTTACGATGACTGCTATTACGATTAAGCTGTCTTCCTGATTTACGGTGACGCATAGTTAAATCCTTAAATTAAATTGAAGCGACAGCTCTATCACTAGTAATTAAACTAGAAGGCGGCCAGTTTTCAAGACGAATACCTAAAGACATCCCTTTAGAAGCTAATACGTCTTTGATTTCAGTGAGTGATTTTTTGCCTAAATTAGGCGCTTTCAGCAATTCAGTTTCAGTACGTTGAATTAAATCACCAATGTAAAAAATTAGCTCTGCTTTAAGACAATTTGCTGAACGTACCGTTAATTCTAAATCATCAACCGGACGTAAAAGCACGGGATCAAACTCAGGCTCTTTAGGAAGCTCAGGTTCATCAGGAATATCTTTAAGGTCAACAAATACTGCGATGTGATGATGTAAAATGGTAGCAGCAGCACGAATAGTTTCTTCTGGATCAATCGTGCCATTTGTTTCAAGTTCAATCACTAACTTATCTAAGTTAGTACGTTGTTCAACACGCGCAGTATCTACGTTATATGAAATACGTTTAACGGGGCTAAAAGAAGCATCCAATAATAACGTACCAATGGGTAAATCTTCATCCGGCTGTTTACGAGATGCCGCAGTTTGATATCCAGAGCCACGTTCAACTTTAATTGTCATAGACAATTTACCGCTGCTTGCTAAGTTAGCAATAACTAATTCAGGATTAATAATCTCAACATCATGATCGATTTGAATATCAGCAGCTGTGACTTGACCTTTGCCAGATTTTTCAATCGTGAGTATAGCTTCATCTTTAGCATTAAGGACAACAGCGAGATTCTTAAGGTTCAACATGATATCAATCACGTCTTCTTGAACGCCATCAATCGTAGTGTATTCGTGTAAAACACCTTCGATTGTAATTTCGGTAACTGCACAACCAGAAATAGAAGACAATAAAACACGTCTGAAAGCATTACCAAGTGTATGTCCAAAACCACACTCCATAGGCTCAATGGTTACTTTAGAGCTCGTTGGAGATATTGATTTAACTCCGGTAACTTTAGGTTGTAAAAAACCTGAAAGTAAATTTTGCATTATATTTCCTCTTTAAGATTACTTAGAGTACAGCTCGACAACAAGATGTTCATTTATTTCAGCAGACAAATCAGACCTTACTGGTTTGACTTTAAATGTACCTTGCATTTTTTTAATATCAAGCTCTATCCATTCAGGAATACCACGTTGTTCAACAAATTCGAGTGCAGATTTAACACGGTTTTGATTTTTAGCAGCTTCTTTAACTTCAATAACGTCTTCCGCATTAACTTGATATGAAGGAATGTTGACACGAACTCCATTAACAACGATACCGTTATGTCTGACCAGTTGTCTCGCTTCGGAACGTGAAGAAGAAAAACCCATACGATAAACAACATTATCTAAACGGCATTCAAGAAGTTGCAATAAGTTTTCACCTGTTGAACCTTTGATACGAGCAGCTTCAGAATAATAACCACGGAATTGCTTTTCTAATACGCCATAAGTACGGCGTAATTTTTGTTTTTCACGCAATTGTAATGCGTAGTCTGAAAGACGTGTACGACGCTGACCATGTTGACCAGGTGGATACGCTCTCTTTTCAATTGCACACTTAGCTGTGTAGCATTTTTCGCCTTTTAAATATAATTTCTCGCCTTCACGACGACATAAACGACATTTAGAATCTGTATATTTTGCCATTGTAATTTCCTAGTTAAACACGTCGTTTTTTTGGTGGTCGACATCCATTGTGTGGAATTGGTGTTACATCTTCAATATAAGTGATGTTAAATCCAATGTTATTTAGTGCTCTTACTGCTGACTCACGTCCAGGTCCGGGGCCCTTAATTCTTACTTCAAGGTTTTTAATGCCGAACTCTTTAGCCGCTTCACCCGCACGTTCTGCAGCTACTTGAGCAGCAAACGGTGTGCTTTTACGCGAACCTCTAAAGCCTGAACCACCAGCAGTTGCCCATGTAAGAGCATTACCTTTGCGATCAGTAATTGTAATAATTGTATTATTAAATGTAGCATGTACATGAACAATGCCATCAACTACACTTTTTTTAACTTTCTTTTTACTACGACTTGGTTTAGCCATACTACAAATATCCTTTAATTAAATCTTATTTTCTAATAGGTTTGCGTGGGCCTTTACGGGTCCTCGCATTAGTTTTTGTACGTTGTCCGCGAACCGGTAAACTTCTACGATGACGAATTCCACGGAAGCAACCTAAATCCAAAAGGCGCTTAATATTCATTGATACTTCGCGACGTAAATCGCCCTCAATGAGGTATTTACCAACTTCAGTACGCACGAGTTCTAACTGATCTTCAGATAGGTCGCGTATTTTAATCGATGCTTCAATTCCAGCAGCTTCACAAATGGATTTAGATCGCGTAGGACCTATCCCATAAATTGAAGTCAATGAAATTACAATGTGCTTATTATCAGGTATATTTATACCAGCAATACGTGCCATTAATTCTCTCCGTTATTTGGCCAGTCGAAAACCGACAATTTTAATCTTTATTTAATCTAACTACAAGCTAAAGTATTAGCCTTGGCGCTGTTTATGTCGCCCATCTTTACAGATAACACGAACGACTCGATTACGTCTAACAATCTTACAGTTGCGACATATCTTCTTTACAGATGCTCTAACTTTCATAATTAACTCCTATTTAAACCTTATTTATGATTTCTTAAGGTTCGCTTTTTTCATTAAGCCTTCATATTGATGTGACATTAAATGCGATTGCATTTGAGCAATGAAGTCCATCACAACAATAACTATAATTAACAGTGAAGTACCACCAAAATAGAAGGGCACATTCCAATAAACAATCAAAAATTCCGGCAATAAACACACGGCAGTAATGTACATAGCGCCTAATAACGTCAGTTTAGTAACAACAGCATCAATATATTTAGTCGTTTGCTCACCGGGTCTAATACCGGGTATAAAAGCACCTGATTTTTTTAAGTTATCAGATGTATCTCTTGAATTAAACACCAATGCTGTATAAAAAAAGCAGAAGAAAATAATTGCCGTAGCATACAACATCACATAAATAGGCTGTCCAGGGGACAACATACTTGAAAGATCTTGCAGCCACTCCATACCTTCGCTATTTCCAAACCAACCCGCTATCGTTGATGGAAACAAAATAATACTAGAAGCAAAAATTGGCGGAATAACCCCGGCCATATTTAGCTTCAAAGGTAAGAAGCTTGATTGACCCGCCGTCATTTTATTACCAACCTGACGTTTAGCATAATTAATAGTAATACGCCGTTGAGCACGCTCAACAAAAATAACAAATGCAGTCACCGCGATAGCCACTAAAAATAATAATATAACCGTTATGGCATTCATTTCACCTGTGCGTACGAGCTCAAGCGTGCCACCAATAGCGGACGGTAGTCCAGCAACAATACCACCGAAAATAATGATTGAAATACCATTACCAATGCCACGTTCGGTCACTTGTTCACCAAGCCACATCAAAAACAATGTACCACTAACCAAAGTTACAACCGCAGTAAACATAAACGCAGAACCCGGGTTAAATACAACCGGTAATCCACCTGCTGATTGACTTTGAATAGCCGTTGCAACGCCAATAGCTTGGAATGTTGCTAATACAACCGTAAAGTAACGGGTGTATTGAGTTATCTTTCTTTTACCTGACTCGCCTTCTTTCTTTAGTTGCTCAAACTTAGGTACAACTGACGTCATTAATTGAATAATAATAGATGCAGAAATATACGGCATGATGCCCAAGGCAAATATACTTAATCTTTTTAGTGCTCCACCAGAAAACATATTAAACATATCTAATATGGTTCCAGCTTGCTGTTCAAACATTAATGCTAACGCTTTCGGATCTATGCCAGGCACGGGAACATGCGCACCAATTCTAAAAACAAACAAAGCACCCAACACAAAAAGGAGCCTGCTACGAAGCTCAGGCATGTTGCTTAGCCCGCCTTTATTACCTGCGGCTGATGAACCTAAAGAAGACATAAATTAGGAGAGTGATCCGCCAGCAGATTCAATTGCTTTTAACGCACCTGGCGTTGCAACTAAACCTTTCAACTTTACAGCGGTGTTTATTTCACCCGACAAAATAACTTTTACTCGCTTTGTAAATATGGGCACAATATTAGCTTCGATTAATGTCTCTACGGTAATAACATCGGCACTAAGGTTGGCTAATTCACCCAGTCTAACTTCAGCAGTTAAACGTTTTTTTGCAGACGTAAAGCCAATTTTTGGCAGTCTACGTTGGATAGGCATTTGCCCACCTTCAAAACCAATTTTAGGCATACCACCAGAACGAGACTTTTGTCCTTTATGGCCACGACCACATGTTTTGCCGTAACCGGACCCGATTCCACGGCCAACACGTTTTGCGGATTTTTTACTGCCTGCAGCAGGTTTTATTGTATTTAATAACATGTTAACCCTCTTCTACCTGAAGCATATAATGAACTTTATTGATCATGCCTCTATTTTCTGGTGTATCAATCACTTCAACTGTTTGATGTATTTTACGTAAGCCAAGGCCTGCAATACATGCTTTGTGTGATCTTAAACGGCCGTTTTGACTACGCACCATCGTTATTTTAATTTTTTTATCGCTCATAATAATTATCCAACAATATCTGCTACTTTTTTGCCACGTTTCATCGCAACTTGTTCGGCATTTGTCATATTTGACAAGCCTTTGATTGTCGCACGTACAACATTTGCTGGATTATTACTGCCAACACATTTAGCAAGTACGTCATGCACACCAACAACTTCAAACACTGCTCGCATTGCACCACCAGCAATAATGCCAGTACCTTCTGATGCGGGTTTCATAAACACTTCAGCAGCGCCATAATTTGAAACAATCGGGTATTGCAATGTATTACCCTGCAAATTAACTGATGTCATGTTTTTACGTGCTTGTTCCATAGCTTTTTGAATCGCCACAGGAACCTCACGGGCCTTACAAATACCAAAGCCCACACGTCCATTACCATCACCAACGACAGCGAGGGCTGAGAACCTAAATTGACGACCACCTTTAACTACTTTTGAAATTCTTCTAACAGTAATTAACTTTTCTTGTAAATCATCTTGTTGATTATTTTGACCAGGTTGTGATGCCATAATTGCCTCTAAAATTCCAATCCATTTTCACGAGCCGCGTCGGCTAATGCCTTTACACGACCATGATATTTATATCCAGAACGATCAAATGCGACTGATGTTACTCCAGCTTTAACAGCACGTTCTGCAATTGCTTTACCAACGACGCTAGCAGCATCGATATTACCTGCATTTTTTATTGAGCTTTTGATTTCACTGACGAGAGTCGATGCAGAAGCAATGACAGTTGAACCATCTCCAGAAGTAACCTGCGCATAAATATGACGCGGAGATCTAAATACGCTTAAGCGGTTTCTTCCACTGTCTTTAATACGGGATCTTGTTTTTTTTGCTCTACGCAAACGTGAAATTTTCTTATCCATTTATATGCCTATTTCTTCTTAGCTTCTTTCATAACAACATGCTCACCAACATAACGAATACCTTTACCTTTATACGGTTCAGGAGAGCGGAACGCTCTTATGTTTGCAGCCACTTGTCCTACTAATTGTTTATCACAACCCTTAATCGTTAGCTCAGTTTGACTTGGAGCTTCAATTGTAATGTTTGAAGGTATCGTGAATTGAACCGGGTGAGAAAAACCTAATGTAAGATTAAGTACATTACCTTGAACCTTCGCTCTATAACCCACACCGCGTAACTCTAATTTTTTTTCAAAACCCATCGTAACGCCAACGACCATATTGTTAACTAGCGAGCGCTGCGTCCCTGAAAGGGCGATTGAAGGCTTATCATTTTTATTCGATTTAAAAGAAAGTGTATTACCATCTACAGTGATATCTACACATTTGATTAAAGCGCTCATTAATGTGCCATTTTTACCTTTAACAGTAATTATTCCAGCATCGTTATTAAATTCAACGCCTTCTGGTAACTCAACAGGACTATTTGCAATTCTAGACATAATAAAACCTAAATTAACTAACGTAACAAATAACTTCGCCGCCATGCCCTTGAGAGCGTGCAGCGCGGTCAGTCATTAAACCTTGTGAAGTAGAAATAATAGCAACACCTAAACCACCCTTAACTTTAGGCAGTTCATCTTTCGATTTATATACACGCAGACCAGGTTTGCTAACGCGGTCGATGGTTTCAATAACAGGCTTACCTTGAAAATATTTTAAAGATATTTCCAACGCAGGCTTTGCATTAGAATCTTCAATTTGATTAGAACCGGCAACATAACCTTCTTCTTGGAGAATATTAGCCAATGCCAATTTTTTTGTAGAAAACGGCATCGTCACTGATGTTTTTGCGGCAGATTGCGCATTACGAATGCGTGTCAGCATATCTGCAATAGGATCACTCATGCTCATGTATAAATTCCTCTCTTACCAACTAGCCTTAGATAGGCCAGGTACGTCTCCGCGCATAGTCGCTTCACGTAATTTGTTACGGCCTAAGCCAAATTTTCTATAATATCCGTGCGGACGTCCTGTAATATTGCAACGATTACGAATACGAGATGCACTTGAATCTCTTGGTAACTTAAGCATTTTAGTTTGTGCTTGAGTTACTTCCTCAAATGTAGATTTTGGATTTCTGATGACTTCTTTAAGAGCCGCTCTTTTTTCAGCATATTTAGCCACTAGGCGGATACGCTTAGCTTCTCTTGCTATCATTGATTTTTTTGCCATCTCTAAACCTTATTGTTTAATTGGGAAGTTAAAAGCCTTTAATAATGCACGGCCTTCATCATCATTTTTCGCAGTGGTTGTAATAGCAATATCTAAACCACGTAACGTATCAATTTTATCGTAATCAATTTCAGGGAAAATAATTTGCTCTGTTACGCCTAATGAATAATTACCTCTGCCATCAAACGATTTGTTACTGAACCCTCGGAAATCTCTAATTCTTGGAATAGCAATAGAGATAAGGCGTTGTAAAAAATCATACATACGTTCATTTCTTAACGTAACTTTACAACCAATTGGCATATCATCACGGATTTTAAAACCGGCAATTGATTTTTTAGATATTGTGATGATTGGTTTTTGACTTGAAATTTTCTCTAAGTCTGCCACCGCATTTTGAATAATTTTTTTATCTGCTACAGCTTCCCCTACACCCATATTGAGCGTGATCTTTGTGATCTTGGGAACTTCCATAATCGTTTTGAAATTAAGCTCCTTCATTAAGGCTGGAACCATTTCGTTTTTATACTTTTCTTGTAAAATTGACATCAGTATTCTCTGTATTCTTAAGCGTCTATCACTTCATTATTCGATTTAAAAAAGCGTACTTTTTTTCCATCGTCCAAAATCTTAAAGCCCACGCGATCTGCTTTTTTGCTTTGAGCGTTATAAATAGCAATATTAGAAATATTAATTGGCATTTGCTTTTCTACAATGCCACCTTCAATTCCTTTGTTGGGGTTTGGCTTTTGGTGTTTTTTTACTGTATTAACACCTTCAACAATCACTTTTTCTGCAGTAACAACAGTCAGAATAACGCCTCTTTTGCCTTTATCCTTACCGGTTAAAACAATAACCTCATCACCTTTTTTAATCTTATTCATAATTATTACTTATATTGTTAAATTACTTCAGGAGCCAATGAAATAATCTTCATAAACTTTTCATTACGTAATTCACGTGTAACTGGGCCAAAGATACGAGTGCCGATAGGCTGTAAATTTGCATTTAATAATACTGCCGCATTACTATCAAAACGAATAGCCGAACCATCAGAGCGACGAATTGCTTTTTTTGTGCGTACAACTACTGCGTTAACTACATCACCTTTTTTTACTTTTCCACGTGGTATCGCGTCTTTTATACTCACTTTAATAATGTCACCAATTCTTGCATAGCGCTTATGAGAGCCACCAAGCACTTTAATACACATAACATTACGCGCACCGCTATTGTCGGCCACATCAAGTCTTGTTTGCATTTGAATCATTTTTTACTCCAACTAACTCTTATTTTGCTTTTTCAATAATTTCATGAAGTTTCCACGTTTTCGACTTAGATATAGGTCGACAAGAAACCAATGAAACAGTATCACCTTCAGAACATGCGTTTTTTTCGTCATGCGCATTGAACTTTGTTGTACGCTTAATTACTTTACCGTACAAAGGATGCTTTACTTGGCGTGTCACTTTAACAGTAATAGATTTATCAGCTTTATTACTGGTTACAACACCAGAGATTGTTCTTAGCGTTTGCTCTTCAGTACTCATTTAGACTCACCTACTTGCTGATTCAAAATAGTTTTAATACGAGCAATATCACCTCGTACCACACCAAATTGATGTACTTGATTTAACTGACCAGTAGAACTTTGCATGCGCAAGTTAAACTGCTCCTTTCTTAACTCAAGCAATAAATCTTTTAGCTCTTGAGCTGTCTTTTCTCTTAATTCAGAAGCTTTCATTACATTATTGTCCGTTGAGCAAATTTAGTTTTAAAAGGAAGTTTAGCTGCGGCTAATCTAAACGCCTCTTCAGCTAACTCTCTTGTAACACCTTGTAATTCAAATAACATAGTGCCTGGTTTAATTTGAGCAACCCAAAATTCAACACTGCCTTTACCTTTACCCATACGAACTTCTAATGGCTTTTTAGTAATGGGCTTATCTGGAAAAACTCTAATCCAAACTTTACCACCACGCTTAATACAACGAGTAATTGTACGACGACCTGCTTCAATTTGACGAGCCGTCATGCGACCACGCTCTAAAGACTTAAGACCAAATTCGCCAAAACTTACACTGCTTCCACGATGAGCTAAACCTGTGTTTCTAAGCTTATGTTGTTTTCTATATTTCGTTCTTTTTGGTTGTAACATGCTAAATACCTATTCCCCTACTTCCTTAGAACCCAACACAGGTAGAGCAGATTTTTTATCAAAAACCTCACCTTTGAATATCCAAACTTTAATACCCAAGATACCGTATGTTGTTAACGCCTCGGTGAAACCGTAATCAATGTCTGCACGAAGAGTATGTAAAGGCACTCGGCCTTCTCGATACCATTCATTACGTGCAATGTCAGCGCCATTCAAACGGCCACTCACTTTAATTTTTATACCCTCAGCACCCAAACGCATTGCATTGGTAACCGCACGTTTCATCGCACGCCTAAACATAATACGACGCTCTAATTGCTGCGCAACACTTTCAGCTACAAGTAATGCATCAAGTTCTGGCTTGCGAATCTCTTCAACATTAATTTGAACAGGCACACCCATTATTTTGCTAACTTCAGCTCTTAATGAATCAACGTCGCCGCCTTTTTTACCGATAACAATACCAGGACGAGCCGTATGAATTGTTATCTGTGCATTGCCAGCAGGACGATTAATTTGTATTTTACTAACAGATGCTGACATTAGTTTCTTCTTCAAGAAGTCTCTGGCGAGCAAGTCTTGCCTCAGCATTTCTGGATACGCTTGAGTACTTGCGTACCAACGAGAATTCCAGTCTTTAACTATTCCAAGACGTATACCAGTAGGATGTACTTTTTGACCCATATTAATTTACTCTTTATTTAGTGTCGCTAACTGCAATCGTAAGATGGCAATTTCTTTTTAAGATTTTATTACCACGGCCTTTAGCACGTGCTTTAAAACGTTTGAGTGTTGAGGCTTCATCAACAAATACGGTTGAAATATATAACTCATCAACATCCGCACCTTCATTATGCTCTGCATTTGCAATTGCAGAATTAAGTAGCTTCTTAAAGCTATCTGCTGCTTTACGCGTACTAAAACCCAAAAGATTTAATGCGCTCTCAACGTCTTTACCACGTACTTGATTTGCAATTAACCGGCCTTTTTGGGCAGAAAAATTTGCGTTTTTTAATATAGCTCTGACTTCCATCATTACACCAATTGTTATCTAGACTTCTTATCAATAATATGACCACGATACGTACGCGTTAACGCGAACTCACCCAACTTATGGCCAACCATGTTCTCTGAGATTAATACTGGCATATGCTGCCTGCCATTATGAATCGCAATTGTTAAACCAACCATTGTTGGAGAAATCATCGAACGTCTTGACCATGTCTTAATTGGTCGACGATTGTTACTTTCTGCTGCCGCTTCAACTTTCTTCAATAAATGAAGATCAATAAACGGTCCTTTTTTTAGGGATCTTGGCACAATATATCCTTAACGTTTTGTTCTATTTCGTACTATTAATTTATCAGTACGTTTGTTTTTACGTGTTTTATAACCTTTTGTAGGCATTCCCCACGGCGATACTGGATGACGCCCACCAGATGTCCGTCCTTCACCACCACCATGCGGATGATCAACCGGGTTCATAGCTACACCGCGGACTGTTGGCCTAACTCCTCTCCAACGTTTAGCACCGGCTTTACCCAACGAGATCAAACTATGCTCTGAATTACCAACCTCACCAATAACAGCGCGGCACTCAGAAAGTACTTTACGCATCTCACCAGAACGCAATCTTAATGTAACGTGATTACCGTCTCTAGCAACAATTTGCGTAACAGTACCTGCGCTACGCGCAATTTGAGCACCTTTACCTGGTTTTAATTCAACACAATGCACTTGAGTACCAACAGGTATATTACGCATTGGTAAACAATTGCCGATTGTAATTGGGGCTACTTCAGAAGAAATAATCTCATCGCCAACATTTAAGTTCTTTGGCGCAATGATGTATCGTCTTTCGCCGTCATTATATAGTATCAGCGCAATATTCGCAGTTCTATTTGGATCATATTGCAGACTTTCTACTTTGCCAGGAATATCAAATTTATTCCTTTTGAAATCAATGATTCTATAGTGTTGCTTGTGACCCCCACCACGATGTCTAGTAGTGATTCGTCCGTTATTATTTCTTCCGCCCGTTTTAGTTTTCTTTGCAAGCAAAGGACCGTAAGGTGCACCTTTACTTAAATCAGGGTTTTTAACTCTGATTACAAAGCGTGACCCGGGGGACGTTGGTTTAGATTTTACAATAGCCATAAGAATTTATATCTTCGAGTTAAGCAGAAACGAAATCGATTTCTTGCCCTGATTTAATACGAACGTACGCTTTTTTGACATCGGATCTTTTACCCATACCTTTGCCAAAACGCTTCGTCTTACCTTTAACATTTAATGTATTAACTGATTCAACTTCAACATCAAAAAGCTTTTCTACCGCAGCTTTAATTTCAGTCTTATTAGCTGCGCCATTTACCTTGAAAACATATTGGTTGTTATTGTCGGCAGCTAATGAACTTTTTTCAGTGACAACGGGTGCAGTAATTAATTGCAATAAGAACTCTTGATTCATTTTAAACGCTCCTCAATTAATGCCACTGCGTCAGCAGTCATACATACTTTTTCAAACGCAAGCAATGAGACAGGATCAATATCATACGCTGTACAAACATCAACCTTGTGAAGATTACGACTTGCTAGACCTAAGTTAGCATCATCAGCAGCTAGTACAAACAAAACACTACTTAAGCCTTTATCAGACAACATTGCATCCAACGCTTTCGTTTTTGGCTCCGGCATTTCGATACCATCAACAATTACCAATCTTTCTTGGCGAGCCAGTTCGGATAAGATGGAACGCATAGCAACCGCGTACATCTTTTTATTTAGTTTTTTACTGTGATCCTGGGGCTTAGCAGCAAATGTCACGCCACCTTTACGCCATATAGGACTTCTTGTTGTACCCGCACGTGCACGACCAGTACCTTTTTGCTTCCAAGGTTTTGCGCCACCTCCACTCACTTCTGAGCGTGTTTTTTGTGCGCGTGTACCTGCTCTTGCATTTGCCATGTAAGTTACAACTAACTGATGGATAATCCCTTCGTTGTAGTCTTGACCGAATACAGCTTCTGAAAGATCCTTACCTACGACAGGCGATTGAATATTCATATTAATGCCTATTTGTTAATTTTAATGGCCGGCGTAATAACTACGTCACCATTTTTTGAACCTGGAATTGCGCCTTTAATCAATAAAACTGATTTTTCAGCATCAACTCTGATGATTTCTAAGTTTTGAGTAGTTACTCTTTCAGCACCCATGTGTCCAGCCATCTTCTTACCTTTTACAACACGACCCGGTGTTTGACATTGGCCAATTGAACCCGGCGCACGATGAGAAAGTGAATTGCCGTGAGTCGCATCTTGCATTTGGAAGTTATAACGTTTAATAACACCCGCAAAGCCTTTACCAATACTTTGACCACGTACATCTACTTTTTGCCCGGCTTCAAATACATTCAAGGGCAAGTCTGAACCAACTTCAATATCAGAATCCGCATCCAATCTGAACTCCCACAAACCTCTACCCGCAGCGACACCAGCTTTAGTAAACTGACCAGCTTCGGCCTTATTGACTCGGGAGTTTTTAACGTCGCCCGTTGTTATCTGCACCGCAGAATAACCATCTAATTCTTGGCTTAATATACGTGTTACGCGATTAGGCGTGACATGAACAACAGACACAGGAATCGAAACGCCTTCCTCTGTAAATATTCTTGTCATTCCGCATTTACGGCCTACTAATCCTAAAGACATGATTTATCCTATTAATTGTCTATATTAAACGCTGAACTAGTTCAGCTTAATTTGTACGTCTACGCCAGCTGATAGATCAAGCTTCATTAACGCATCCACTGTTTTATCGGTTGGCTCTACAATGTCCATCATACGTTTGTGCGTACGAAGTTCGTATTGATCCCTCGCATCTTTATTGACGTGCGGTGATATCAATACTGTAAAACGTTCTTTTTTAGTCGGTAAAGGAATCGGACCCATAACTTGGGCGCCTGTTCTTTTAGCTGTTTCAACGATTTCACGAGCTGCATGATCAATTAAACGATGATCGAAGCCTTTTAAACGAATTCTGATAGATTGTTTTGACATAATAATTACTCAATAATTTTAGCAACAACACCGGCGCCAACTGTACGGCCACCTTCACGAATAGCAAAACGTAAGCCGTCTTCCATCGCAATCGGGTTGATTAATTTAACGGTCAT
>JBDOOJ010000032.1:0-8846 GCA_039830885.1 Cycloclasticus sp. | reverse complement strand
CGATATCTGCTTGGTTGAAAATAAATACCGGTATGAATCGTTTGGGTGTTGAACCTTCATCAGTGACAAGAATATGTAATGAGTTGGAATTATCTGGAAAGGTTCGTTTACCCGTTAAATTAATGACGCACTTAGCTTGTGCCGATGATATGAATTCAACCGCTACCGAAGAACAAATAGCCTTGTTTGATGAAAGTATTAATGGATTGACCGGTGAGCAAAGTATTTGTAACTCGTCTGGATTATTGGGCTGGCAGCACGCTCAACGTCATTGGGTAAGGCCGGGCATTATGTTGTATGGCGGTGCGCCTTTTTGTAATAGGTCTGCGAGTGAGGAAAAACTGAAGCCTGTGATGACGTTTAAAAGCAGTGTGATTGGCTTGAGAACAGTAAAAAAAGGGGCGCGTGTGGGGTATGGCGGGACTTGGCATGCCGATAGAACGAGTTTAATTGCGACCATTGGGGTTGGCTATGGCGATGGTTTTCCACGGCATGCAACGGTGGGTACACCCGTGTTAATTGTCAATCAAAAGGCGCCGTTAGTCGGACGTGTTTCTATGGACTCGATTAATGTTGATGTCAGTGAATATCGGCAGATTAAGGTGGGTGACATAGTTACCTTATGGGGTAATGATTTAGCCATTGAGGACATCGCTGAAAAAAGTGGCACCATTTCGTATGAATTGATGTGTGGTATTACAGATAGAGTACATCGAGTAATTAAGGGTGCAGTGGATGGCGAGTAAAGCAAAAACGCTGTACAGCTGCCGTGAATGTGGCGCTAGTGCGTCAAAATGGGCGGGTCAATGCCAGGACTGCGGTGGCTGGAATACCTTAGATGAAACAAGGATGTCGAGCTCCTCAAAGGTCAACCGCTTTAGTGGTTATGCGGACCAAAATAACTCGGCTGAAGTACAAGTTCTTTCTGCCGTGAAAGCCGGAAAGGTTGAGCGCATTAAAAGCGGTTTGGATGAGTTGGATCGTGTGCTGGGAGGTGGCATCGTGCCCGGGTCGGCGATACTCATTGGCGGCGACCCTGGTATTGGAAAATCGACGCTATTATTGCAGTCGTTGGCCAGTTTAAGTAAGCGTGTTACCACGTTATATGTAAGTGGCGAGGAGTCAGCACAACAAGTGAGCATGCGCGCTAACCGTTTACAGTTGTCAGTTGATAAGGTAAATATTTTATGTGAAATCGCGCTTGAAACGATTTTGGCAACGGCAGAAAAAATGTCAGCAGATGTGCTGGTGATAGATTCAATTCAAACAGTTTTTAGTGATGAGCTGCAATCTGCGCCGGGTTCTGTTGGGCAAGTAAGAGAATGTGCTGCACGATTGGTGCGTTTCGCTAAACGAACCAACACCACTATTTTTTTAGTGGGGCATGTCACTAAAGAAGGTGCGATAGCTGGGCCACGTGTTTTAGAA
Organism: Cycloclasticus sp.; assembly: GCA_039830885.1. Lineage (GTDB taxonomy): Bacteria > Pseudomonadota > Gammaproteobacteria > Methylococcales > Cycloclasticaceae > Cycloclasticus. Next base: position 7,418 of record JBDOOJ010000032.1, on the reverse strand, counting down.
CACATGGTGGATTCGGTACTGTATTTTGAAGGTGATTCGGGGAGCCGTTTTCGGATTATCCGTGCTATAAAAAATCGTTTTGGTGCGGTGAATGAACTGGGTGTGTTCGCCATGACCGAGAAAGGCCTGCGTGAGATAACTAACCCATCGGCTATTTTTCTCTCACGACATGAACAAGAAGTGCCCGGTAGTGTCGTGATGGTAACGCGTGAAGGGTCAAGGCCTTTGTTAGTTGAAGTGCAGGCATTGGTTGACGATAGCCGTCAGGGCCACCCTAAACGTGTCACTGTTGGCATGGACCAAAATCGTTTGGCTATGTTGCTCGCTATCTTGCATCGACATGGACAGTGTTCGTTGATAGATCAGGACGTTTTTGTGAACATTGTTGGCGGTTTAAGAGTCATGGAAACCGGTGGCGATTTAGCCATTGTGGCGGCGTTATTATCGAGTTTTAAAGCAAAAAACATTCCTAAAGATTGGGTGGTTTTTGGCGAGCTGGGTCTGTCGGGTGAAGTTAGACCGGTACCCAATGGTGAAGAAAGGCTGCGCGAGGCTGCAAAACATGGCTTTAAATATGCGCTAGCGCCAAAAGGTAATATTCCAAAAGGCGGTATTGAAGGCTTGGAAATTTTTCCGGTTAGCGTGTTACGTGACGCGCTAAAGTATTTTTAAAGGGCATTGTTTGTAGAGCTTAATGTACTGAGAGATAAAAGGTTTCTTTCTAATAAGGTGGTGTCGCCCATATTGAGCTCAACTAGTCGCCTAAGCGCTGTAATACTGTCGATGTCGATTTCATCAAACTGAAAGCCAATTTGTTTGTCGTCGCCAATAAATACGATACGAGCTAATGCTTCGATTGAAACGGCTTCGCCTAATATAATGTCTATATTCAGCGTATTACCGACCTGACAGTTTGCCGTATTATCATTGCCAGAAATGAGACAGCCATTGAGCGATATGTCCAGTAAATTACATTGAATAGCGGCTCCATCGGTGGGAAGTAAGTGTGTAACAGCATCGTGGAAAATTCGTTCGAAACGTCTTTTTTCGTCGTTTGAAATACTCATATCGTGGCCTTATTCAAGAAAAAATAAATAGTTTTTGGTTTCAATGCTGATTTTCATATTCTCAGCTAATTGTGTTTCACCAGAAATAGGGTCGCCATTAATGCTGATATTAATGTCATCATCAAGGCGTGAAATAAAATAACCAGTATGTCTTTTAGCGATAATGGCGGACACAGTATTAGCAACACCCAGTTCGGTTACTGCATTGTTTAATGTGATGACGATGCCTATATCAGAGCCGTTCATCACTTGTAAATTGCCGGTTAATTGTTACTGAGAGGTGTTGTTGCTAGCCTCATCAGCGTTGCGTTTATTGTCAATATTAACGGCGTCGAGGAATGTGGAATCGTTGGCATCGCCATAAACAAGGGTGTGTTTGCCAATCTGGACTCTATCTCCTTGTTTAAGGCTTTGTCTGTTGATTTGCTTATCGTTTATACGCGTTGGAAACTGTTCAGATGTGCTTTCGATATAGTGTTCGTTTGATATGCACGATATCTATATGTGGCTTGGCGCAACAGCAAGGCTATCAATAACGAAGGTGTTAGCATCATCTCGACCAATCGTAGAGATTTCTTGCTCCAGATGAAAAACTTCAATGGGCCTATTATTGAAAAAAAGAGTTAGTTTTGCCATAGGTAATGTTCCTTATTGCCCTAAGTATAGATGACATAAATTATTGTGTTGTTTATTCGCCCGATTTATTTAATTGAATTTAACGAGCTTTACCGCGTTATCTTCCATTTGTACTATTTCGATAGGATGACCGTACAATTTAAGGCTAGTACCTTGTTCTGGGATAGACTCGAGGTATTCGAGGATTAGGCCATTTAGCGTTTTAGCGCTATCGCTTGGCAGGTCCCATTTTAGCGAGCGGTTGAGCTCTCTTATGTTTATGTTTCCACTGATCAGAACGGCACCGTCAGGATTCTTTTGAATGTTAGGTGAACTGTCAGATGGATCGGTGGTGAACTCGCCAATGACTTCTTCAAGAACGTCTTGTAGGGTAATAAGCCCTTGGATGTTGCCGTATTCGTCAACAATAATGGCAAGGCGTTTTTTATTTTTTTGAAAATGAATGAGCTGTTTATACAACGTGGTGTTGTTAGGGATAAAGTAGGGTTCGACTTGGTTTGAAAGTAAGGTTTCGTGGCTAAAATCTTCATCGTTGATAGCGCTAAAAATGTCTTTTTTCCTGAGGTGACCCTGAATCGAGTCGAGGTTAGTGGTGAAAATAGGTAGGCTTGAATAAGGGGAGTTAAAAATTTGTTTTTTAATCTCGTCAATGTCGTCATCAAGGTCGATGCCATGAATTTCATTTGTTGGCGTCATGATGTCTTCAACAGTGGCCTGTTGTAAGTCTAAAATACCTAACAGCATCTCTTTATGTTCATCAGGTATGAGTGTTCCAGCTTCTGTTACAACGGTGCGTAATTCTTCGTGTTGGATGGTTGTGTCAGCATGTTGCTTGGCATCAATTCCAAATAATTTAAGCAGTAAATTGGACAAGGTGTTGATGACCCAAACGAGAGGGTATAAAAGTTTTAATAAGGGTGTGTAAATGACCGAGGCGAAAAAAGCTAAGCGTTCAGGGTGGCTAGCGGCCCAAGTTTTTGGGGCTACCTCGGAAAATATAAGAATGATGAATGTTAATAGTCCGGCAGCGATGGCTATACCGGCTTCACCGTATAGGCGCAGAGCAATAATGGTGGCGATTGAGGAGGCAAAAATATTGATGAAGTTATTGCCCAGTAAAATAAGGCCAATCAGTCGGTCAGGTTTTTGAAGTAGTTTATAGGCTAATTTAGCGCCAAGGTGGTTGCTTTTAACGAGGTGTATTAAACGGTATCGGTTCAGACGCATCAGGGCTGTTTCAGAACCTGAAAAGAAAGCAGATAACAGAATGAGTATTGCTAAAAGACTAAAAAGAAACCCTAACGAGATATCGGTCAAAATAAGTATTCGAAATAATGAATGGTAAGTACTTTCTAAGTGTTGTTGGATTCGCTGTCAAGTTAAAACAAGAAGGGTGGGTATGATATTTATTTAAAAAATAAGTATAACGAGCGCCAGTTTTTTGACATATTAACGCCCATTCAAATATTTTAAGACGAAAAGTTGGTTTTATGGCGCTACAAAAAGTGTTTGTAATAGATGACGATAAAAATCGCTACACACAAATCTCTACGGTATTAAGCTTCTTAGACTACAAGGTCAAATCGTTAACAATAGATAAGCTCCAGAACACAGTCGGTAAGGGTGACTCTCCTCTTGTGGTTTTATCAGAAGGCGCTTCGTTTAAAGAAGATGACGTACATGCCTTTTTCGCCAAACATAAAAATCAACAGCCCTTTTTATATATACATAACAAAGGTAAAGCCCCAAAAATAAGCAAAACACTGGCCAATTACCTTATTCCTTTGGAATGGCCAACGACGTATCAGGAGTTTGTTAATGGGATTCGCCGGCTTCAATCGGCTGAAAACTCATTGAGAAATCCAAACAACAAGAAATGATTGTTGAAGGGCGCAAAGAGCAAAACGAAGCAGATGACAGGGTTTTTAAAGGGTCAACTTTCGATTAAACAAGTTCATATAAAGTGCTTAGTCAAGACGACGGGTATTTTTATTTTTTTTCTAGCGACTCCTGTCCTATAATGCACCCATGAATATTTCAGAGTTGTTAGAGCAAGGCGTTAATTTGATGTTGCTTGGGATGGGAATGGTTTTTTTCATCTTAGGCTTGTTGGTTGTTATTATTAAGGGTGTATCAACCTTAATTTTAAAGTATGAACCGGCTGTAGAGCACTCAGTTAACCCACCGGGTTCTAATCGTATCAATGACGACATCGTTGCAGCCATCTCGATTGCTGTTGAACGTTTCCGCTCCAAATAAAATAAACATTATGACGAATCCATTAAAAATTACAGACGTCGTTTTGCGCGACGCACACCAATCTCTTTTTGCCACACGTTTACGCATTGAGGACATGTTACCCATTGCTGAAAAGCTGGATAAGATAGGTTATTGGTCGCTCGAAACATGGGGTGGCGCAACGTTTGATTCTTGTATTCGCTATTTGGGTGAAGATCCTTGGGAGCGGTTGCGTTTATTAAAAGCAGCCATGCCTAATACGCAACAGCAAATGTTGCTACGTGGTCAAAACTTATTGGGTTATCGGCATTATGCGGATGATGTCGTGCGTAAATTTGTCGAACGTGCTGCCGAAAATGGCATGGACGTTTTCCGTATATTCGACGCAATGAACGACGTGCGTAACCTTGAAACCGCGATTAAAGCAACGATTGAAGTGGGCAAACACGCGCAAGGTACTATTTCATATACACAGAGCCCCGTTCATACCCTAGAAGGTTGGGTTGATATGGGTAAAAAGTTGGAAGATGCCGGTTGTCACTCGATTGCCATTAAAGACATGGCGGGCTTGCTAAGACCGTATGACGCAGCTGAATTGGTTAAACGTTTAAAAGCAGCATGTGACGTGCCGATTGCGTTGCATTGTCATGCAACAACAGGGATGAGTGTAGCAACCTGTCTAAAAGCGGTGGATGCGGGTCTTGATATGTTAGATACCTCAATTTCGTCGATGAGCATGACCTACGGGCATTCGCCGACAGAAACGTTTATTGCCATATTGGAAGGCACCGAACGTGCAACAGGGCTTGATATTGAAGCGGTCGAAGAAATTTCGGCTTACTTCAGAGAGGTTCGTCCTAAATATGCAGAGTTTGAAGGCTCTTTAAAAGGGGTTGATTCAAGAATCCTTATCGCGCAAGTACCAGGCGGCATGTTAACGAACCTTGAAAGTCAGCTTAAACAACAAAATGCGGGCGATAAAATTGATGAAGTATTAGCAGAGATCCCTATTGTTCGTAAAGACCTCGGTTACTTGCCACTCGTCACGCCAACCTCACAAATTGTTGGCACCCAAGCGGTTATGAACGTGTTAATGGGTGAGCGATATAAGTCCATCAGCAAAGAAACAGCGGGTGTATTAAAAGGTAAGTACGGCGCAACGCCAGCGCCTGTAGATGCGGCATTGCAAACACGTGTTTTAGACGGTGCAGAGGCTATTACTTGTCGTCCAGCCGATTTAATTGATGATGAGTTGGATGCATTAATTACTGATTTAGAAGCCAAAGCGAAAGAGGACGGCTTGCAGTTGGCCGAACAAAGCATTGATGATGTTCTAACCTATGCTTTATTCCCGCAAGTGGGTTTAGACTTCATTAAAAACAGACATAATCCAGATGCGTTTGAACCGGTGCCAACGGGCTTAAAAACAGTCAGTGCATCTGACGCGGGCCCTGAGACATACGATGTTGAAGTCAAAGGAAAAGTGTACAGCGTAACGGTTGGAGCCAGTGGCTCAATTGATAACATTGTGCCAGCTGGAAATGCGGCGCCGTCGTTATCGTCTATACCCGCTCAATCTGCTCCGTCTGGCGTATTTTGTCAGAACGATCCGTTATTGTCGCCAATGGCAGGCAATATCATACGTATAGGTGTCGCTGCGGGTGACGACGTGCACGAAGGTGACGTGGTCATTATTTTAGAAGCGATGAAAATGGAAACTGAAATTCGGGCGCATATTGAAGGCCAAATTTCAGATGTTTTCGTAAAAGAAGGTGAGTCTATTCCTGCAGGCGCACCCCTCATTTTAATTTGTTAGGTTGAGATAATGGACAGCGGCGTATTACAAATTTGGCAATCCACAGGCATTGCTAACTTCGAATGGGGCAACGTGTTGATGATAGGCATTGGCTTATTGTTGATTTATTTAGCGATTGTAAAAAAGTTTGAACCGTTATTATTATTGCCAATTGGCTTTGGCGGTATTTTGGCGAACATCCCTATTGCTGGCATGAGTGGCCCTGATGGGTTGCTAGGTATTTTGTACAGCATGGGCGTTGATACCGGTTTGTTTCCACTGCTAATCTTTATGGGCGTTGGTGCGCTGACTGACTTTGGCGCGCTTATCGCTATGCCCAGTTTATTGGTGCTTGGGGCAGCGGCTCAATTTGGAATTTTTGCCACATTACTCGGCGCTTTGGCGATGAACATGATTCCTGGTATGGAATTTAGTTTAGCGGACGCCTCTGCGATTGCTATTATTGGTGGTGCAGATGGCCCCACGGCTATTTTCTTGGCGTCAAAATTAGCGCCTGACTTACTGGGTGCCATCGCGGTAGCTGCATATTCTTACATGGCGTTAGTGCCGCTTATTCAACCGCCTATTATGCGTGCATTAACCACCGAGGCGGAGCGCAAAGTTGAGATGAAACACCTTCGGCACGTTACCAAGAAGGAGCGGATTATCTTTCCATTAATTATTTTAACCGTGGTGATATTGTTTTTACCCGCATCAGCGCCGCTTATTGGCATGTTAGCCTTTGGTAATTTAATGCGCGAAAGTGGCGTGGTCGACCGTTTAAGCTCCACTGCGCAAAATGAGTTAATCAATATTGTGACGATTTTTCTCGGCCTGGCGATTGGTTCGAAACTGTCGGCTGACAAATTCTTAACGGCTGAAACGTTAGGTATTCTTATTCTGGGTATGGCTGCGTTTTCAATCGGCACAGCGGGCGGTGTTCTGATGGGCAAGGTGATGCATAAAGTCACCGGCGGTAAGGTTAACCCATTAATTGGAGCGGCGGGTGTTTCAGCCGTACCAATGGCAGCGCGCGTGGTTAATAAAGTTGGTTTGGAATCTAACCCAAATAACTTTTTATTAATGCACGCAATGGGGCCGAATGTGGCGGGGGTGATTGGCTCTGCAGTGGCGGCAGGTGTGTTGTTGGCAATAGCAGGTTAGTTAACCGTTAAAGCTTGTTCGATTGCTTGCCTTTATTGCTTAATTTGAAGGTGATGCTTTTGTTTCTACCCGCTTCTTTGGCCTGGTAAAGTGCCGTGTCGGCTTGTTTGAACAGCTCAATATCATTGAGCGAGTCACCAGAAAGGGCAGCAATACCCGCGCTGACAGTAATAACGTGTTTTACGTCTGATTTTATGTGCTTAATCTCGAGTGACTTGATGTTTAAGCGTATTTTTTCGGCGACCTGATACGCACCAAAGGTGTCAGTGGATGGTAATAAGACCACAAACTCTTCTCCTCCAAAACGTCCTGTAAAATCGGTGCTTCGCGGAAGCGATTCCGAGATAACTTGGGCAATGCGTTTTAAAACGACGTCACCGAGGTCATGACCATAATAGTCGTTGTATTGTTTAAAGAAATCCACGTCTAACATAATCAAGGCCAATGGTTTGGTGGACCTTTTGGCGGCATTAATTTCGTCGATGAGGCGTTCCTCATAGGCGCGGCGGTTTGCTATT
>JBDOOJ010000046.1:0-33050 GCA_039830885.1 Cycloclasticus sp. | reverse complement strand
ATTAGCCATTTTTAACCCTAAAAATAAATATTTAAAATTTAACTTCTAATCTTGCTTTCTTTATAAGAGAAAATGGAATTTCTATTTCCTCTTCATCGACGTGCAAATGAACTGTTTCATTTTGTACATCTAATATCTCGCCAGTAAAACGACGCTGTCCTTCGAGTGTTGCTTGACGCAATTCCAACTTGACCACTGAGCCTTTAAAGCGTTCAAAGTGTTTAAGTGTAAACAAAGGACGATCCATCCCAGGCGATGAAACCTCAAGTCGGTATTGACCACTAATGGGGTCTTCTACGTCCATAATGCCGCTTATTTGATGACTCACTTTAGAGCAATCTGTTACCAATATACCTTTAACAGAGTCTGTGTCTATGTAAACTAATAAGACAGATGACTTACCCTGGCCTGTAAATTCTGCGCCCACAAACTCATAACCCAAGCCGGTAACGGCAGGCTCAATTAACTCTAAAATTTTAGCCGGTGCTTGATTCATTTCTAACCATTACATACAAAAAAAGGGCCAACGGCCCAATTAGTTACACTTCAATTGTTCACCTAAAACACAACATGTCATGATAGGTGGCCGAACTAAAAATACCCCATAAGGGGTGTCTAAAAAATGTTGGTAGCGGGGGCAGGATTTGAACCTACGACCTTCGGGTTATGAGCCCGACGAGCTACCGAACTGCTCCACCCCGCGTCCATTTAGGTGCGAGATAATACTAAAATAATTTACTTTTAGCAATGTATATTTCACATATACGGAACAATAATAGATAAACAAGCCGCAGCCATCAGCGCAGCCAGCAAATCGTCCACCATGATGCCAAAACCACCTTCGACATGACGATCCAACCAATTAATTGGCCAAGGCTTAAGAATGTCAAATAACCTAAATAAAGCAAAACCTAATAGCATATTTTGCCAGCTAAATGCCACCCAATACATAGTTAGCAGGTAACCCGCTATCTCATCCCAAACGATACCACCATGATCATGCACGCCAATTTCTTCCGACGCTTTGCCGCAAATCCACACACCCGAGACAATAACCACTAGCATAATCATCAAATAAGCTACATCTGGCAGATGAACCATGCCGTAATACATCGGTACGGCTGCTAACGTCCCCATTGTGCCCGGTGCTTTTTTGGCCAAACCTGAGCCAAAACCAAACGCTAACATTTGTACAGGGCTGGCTAGAAGCTGTTTGAATGTTGGTATGTTATGACTCATTAAAATGCTCGTAACCTTTGTTTAGCGTAACCTTTTTACCATTTGACAACTGTATTCGCAGCCCTGCTTGCGCCTCAATCACACCTATTTTCGTTATCCGATGGGCTGATAATTCACGTTCAATATCATCGCTGATATTAATTGGGACTGTAAAGCACAGCTCATAATCATCCCCTGTTGCATACGGCCACAAATCGTCATCTATATTAATCATATGTTGGCGTACAGACGTACTGATAGGCAATGCATTGTGAACAACCGTAGCCCCTACGCCGCTGGCTTTTAAAATATGGTTTAAGTCGGCTGATAAGCCATCCGATATGTCTATACACGATGTGGCCAACTCTAATAACTGCTGACCTAACTCTACTCTAGGTTCTGGGTTTAAATAGCTCTCTAGGTCCTCGTCGGATGACTTAACGTCAGCTGCCTGTGCTTTTTTTAAGCCCAACCCTGCGCTGCCGATGTTGCCTGATACGTAAATAGAATCCCCCACGTTCGCGCCTGAACGGGTCAAGCGCTTAGTTTTAGGCAATAAACCCATAATGGTAATAGTGATACTAAGCGGGCCTTGGGTTGTGTCTCCGCCAATTAAGTGCATGTTATATTGGTTAACCCATTCAAAAAAGCCCTTGCTGAACTGAACCAGCCAAGTTTTATTAATTGAGGGTAACGTAATAGCCAACGACACCCAAGTAGGTGTTGCGCCCATTGCAGCTAAATCACTTAAATTAACCGCTAGAACTTTTCGGCCCAGCAGATAAGGGTTACTGCTTGGGAGAAAATGCACGCCTTCGACTAATGTGTCGGTACTAACCGCTAACTGTTTATTGGTCGGTACATCAAGGACCGCACAGTCGTCACCAATACCAAGTTCTGGTGGAACGCCCTGCGACGATTTAATCGTAAAAAACTCGTCTATAATTGAAAATTCTGACGAAGACATAAGGTCAAACTAAGCCGTTTTTTTCTTGCCTTTGGCTTTAATTTCAACCGAGCGGTGCTTTTTAGCCACTTTATCCAAAATACTGTTCACGTAAGCATGGCTCTTTTCTGAACCGAAGCTTTTCGCTAAATTAATGGCTTCGTTAATCGCAACGCGATAAGGCACTTCGGGCTTGAACATCAGTTCGTACGAGCCTAGTCGTAACACCGCCTTTTCAATGGGGTCTATTTTTTCGATGCTACGCGTTGTAAATTCACTGATGGCAGTATCAAGTTCGCCCAACTTATCAACCACACCTGTTAACAACAGCTCAAAATATGCTTTTTGGTATTTCGGTGTTTTCGGATCATTTTCAAATTGCTGACAAATCTCTTGTAGATTTTGGCCCGTCATTTGCCATTGATACAAGGCCTGCAATGCAACTAGCCTTGCGTTACTTTTAGGTGAACTCATTCGGCGTCTATCACCTTAAGTACGTTTACCATTTCAATCGCCGCTAACGCAGCTTCAACACCTTTGTTACCGGCTTTTGTACCCGCGCGTTCAATCGCTTGTTCAATAGAGTCAACCGTTAATACGCCAAAGGTTACTGGCAAGTTAGCTTGCATAGACACCATGGCCAAACCTTTAGTTACTTCGCCCGATACGTATTCAAAATGCGGTGTGCCGCCACGGATAACCGCGCCTAGGCCGATAATCGCATCGTATTTTTGCTTTGCTGCAATACGTTGCGCGGCCAATGGCATTTCAAATGCACCTGGCACTTTCACTACATCAATGTTTTTGATGTCTGCACCATGACGCAACAATGTGTCAATCGCGCCGCCTTCTAATTGATCAACAATAAAGCTATTAAAACGACCCACCAACAAACAAAAACGTGCATCACGCACGATCATGTTCCCTTCAATTAATTTTGCTTCTGCCATTTTCAAGCCCATGTAAATATTTAAATTTTGCGTATTATATCAGTGTTCGACAGCGCTAATCCAAAGAGACGTGTTCTACAATCTCAATATCAAAGCCCGCTAAACCCGTGTATTTCATTGGTGTGCCCAACAACTTTAACTTTTTAATGCCTAAGTTCGACAATATTTGACAGCCAACACCCACTGTTCGTGAATCAACCAACTGTTGAGAAGCAGGCTGATCTACGCCTTTTTCTTTTAACTCTTGCTCATGAATAAACTCAACGATAGATTGATTATCTTCTTGGTTACGAATCAAAATCAACGCGCCACGCCCTTCCGCTACAATTTTTTGCATGGCCTTTGGTAATGGGTAATGGTCGTTTTCTTTGGCATGAAGTAAATCAGCCAAGGTACTTTTAGCATTGACCCGAACTAGCACAGGCTCATCCGTATTCACATCACCATACGTCAGCGCCAAATGCAATTTTTTATCAATTTGGTCTTGAAACGCATGCAGTCTAAAATCACCGTACTCCGTTGGGTATTGGCAGCTACTCACTCGCTCAACATTTTTTTCATTTTGAATTCGGTAATGAATCAAATCGGCAATCGTGCCTATTTTAAGTTCGTGCTTTTCAGCAAAAATCTTTAAATCATCCCGACGAGCCATGCTGCCATCGTCATTCAGAATCTCAACTATCACCGCTGCTGGTTCGCCACCCGCCAACCTAGCTAAATCACAACCCGCTTCTGTATGCCCCGTGCGGTTTAACACGCCACCCGGTTGCGCCATTAACGGGAAAATATGCCCCGGTTGAACAATATCCGTTGGTTTTGCATCTGGCTTTACCGCCGCCAAAATAGTCTTAGCTCTATCCGCTGCTGAAATACCCGTTGTTACGCCTTCAGCCGCTTCAATAGACATTGTAAAATTTGTAGAAAAAGCCGCTTGGTTATCATTCACCATCAACGGTAAACGTAGTTGCTGGCAACGTTCGCGCGTTAAGGTCAAACAAATTAATCCACGCCCATAACTCGCCATAAAATTCACATCTTGTGGACGAACGTGCTCGGCGAGCATTAACAAATCGCCTTCATTCTCGCGATCTTCATCGTCCATAATAATGACGATTTTACCTTGCTTTAAATCATCAATAATTTCTTGTGTACTGTTCATAAGGTCTTTTTCTATAGATTGGCGCGTATTGTAGCTGATTCACAACGCGGGCTTTTCAAATTATTTGATAAAACCGTTATCATTCAACAGTTTCTTAAAATCTACTGATTGTTCTGTTTTAACCCCACCCAACATTAACCGCTCCAAATAACGCGCAATCACATCCACTTCTAGGTTCACCGAATCACCCACTTGTCGGTCGCCTAGAGTCGTCATTTCAAGTGTGTGCGGCACGATATTAACCGAGAATGATGCATCATCAACCGTGTTCACCGTTAGGCTTATGCCATCAATACAAATCGAACCTTTTTGAGCGACATAACGCGATATTTCAGTTGGCATTGCAAACGTAAAGCGCACAGAACGCGCATCGGCTTTGCGCTCAATCACTTGACCCACCCCATCCACATGGCCACTCACCATATGGCCGCCCAAGCGTGTTTGCGCCTGTAAGGCAGATTCTAAATTTACCGGTGAGCCTGCTTTGATATTATTCATGGTCGTTGCTGATAACGTCTCATTCGACACGTCGGCTACAAACTGTCCAGCCGATAATTCAATCGCCGTTAGGCAAACACCGTTAACAGCAATGCTATCGCCTAACTGAGCATCGCTTAAATTCAAACCAGCCGTCGCAACGGTTAAACGCACATCACCTTGCTGTTGTTCAACGCGTTTAATTTCACCAATCGCTTCGATAATACCTGTAAACATTTACGCCTCTTTCTTTACGCTATACGTTAATTTTATGTCATCACCCAGTTTATCCATGGATGAATAATTCAATTGAATACGATCAGATAACTGCGAAATAGTCGGCATTGCAAACGCACCACGGGCATCAGCACCCAACGCACTCGGCGCCATATAAATAATTAGCCCATCAACCATGCCCGCCTGAAGGCATGCACCGTTTAATAACGCACCCGCCTCAACCATCACTCTGTTGACTGGCTGCTCGCAAAGCCAAACGTGCACGGCTTGCAAATCCACTTGGCCATTTGCATCTTCAGAAACAACTTCAACGTTGCAGCCCGTTTCGCGTAACGCTTGTATGGCTTCTGCGTCAGTGCTGCATGTTAATAACGTCACCTCAGCGCCGCTATTGAACAAAGCTGCATCTACTGGTGTTTTTAATTTGGAATCGAGCACAACAACATGCGGTTGTTTTACTGCGCTACCGCCCAAGCCATCTCGCGCTGTTAATTGTGGGTTATCTGTTAAAACCGTTCCCACGCCAGTTATTACAATGTCGCTTTGGGCACGTAAGCGATGCACATCTTCTCGTGCTTGCGCACCTGTTATCCATTGGCTTTCGCCGGATGCCATGGCGGTTTTGCCATCTAAACTCATCGCCACTTTACTCATAATAAACGGTTGCCCCGTTTTCATTTTATGAATAAAAGCAGCGTTAAGCGACTCAGCTTCTTCTTCCATTAACCCAACAGAAACATTAATACCTGCGACACGAAGTTTTTCAATACCTTGGCCAGACACTAGTGGATTTGGATCCTGCATGGCGATAACAACGCGTGCAATATTTGCGTTTATCAGTGCATCGGCACAGGGAGGTGTTTTGCCTTGGTGGCTACAAGGCTCAAGTGTTACGTAGACGGTTGAGCCTTTAGCCGCATCGCCAGCTTGCTTTAATGCGTGAACTTCCGCATGTGGCTCACCAGCTTTTTCATGCCAGCCTTCGCCAATAATTTGATTATCTTGAACAATGACGCAACCCACGCAAGGGTTTGGTTTGGCGCTGTATTTGCCCTGCTCGGCCAGTTCTAATGCACGAGCCATAAACCGTTTGTCGTCAGACGAAAACGTCATATCAATCGTTACTTTTTAACGACAACTGACGTTAAAGTTAATGACTCGTTTTTTTCACTCTTCTCAAGCGAATCAATCACGTCTCTAAACTCACTGATGTCTTCAAAGCTTTTATACACCGATGCAAAACGAACATACGCCACATGATCCAAATCTTGCAGCTCTTCCATCACCATTTCACCAATCCTCATGGACGGGATTTCACGCTCACCCAAGGACAATAGCTTTTTCTTAATGCGGCTCATCGCTGCATCAATATCTTCACTTTTCACTGGCCGCTTTTCTATCGCACGAAGAAATCCTGCGCTGAGTTTCTCTTCCCAAAACGGCTCGCGAACACCGTCGCTTTTAATCACACGTGGTAAATTCAGTTCTGCCGTTTCAAACGTTGTAAACCGTTCATGACATGCTTGGCACTCACGGCGGCGGCGCACACTATCCCCTTCCCCCGCTAGGCGCGAGTCAATAACGCGTGTATCGCTGTCATTACAAAAAGGGCATTGCATGCTGTTAAATCCTAGTCTGCGTAAACAGGTAAACGTTTACAAATGGCCAGCACGTTTTGCTTCACTGTTTCTTGAACCGATACGTTTTCAATATCATCCAAAATGTCGCACATCCAACCGGCTAGGTCTTTACTGTCTTGCTCGTTAAAGCCACGTGTTGTAATCGCTGGTGCACCTAAACGAATACCGCTGGTCACAAATGGTGATTGCGGATCATTCGGCACAGAGTTTTTATTGGTGGTGATGTTCGCCACTTCCAACGCCGCTTCTGCCACTTTACCGGTTAAGCCTTTGTCGATTAAATCAACAAGGAACAAGTGATTGTCAGTACCGCCAGAAACGATGTTGTAGCCACGCGAAATAAACGTATCAGCCATTGCGCTGGCATTCACTTTTACTTGTTTTTGGTACACCGTAAATTCAGGTGATAACGCCTCTTTAAACGCTACTGCTTTAGCGGCAATCACGTGCATTAATGGGCCACCTTGTGTACCAGGGAACACCATTGAATTTAGTTTTTTCTCAATCTCAGGATTCGCTTTAGCCAAAATCAAACCGCCACGTGGGCCGCGTAATGTTTTGTGTGTGGTTGATGTTGTAACGTCTGCAATATTCACTGGGCTTGGGTATTCGCCCGCTGCCACTAAACCTGCCACGTGAGCCATATCCACAAATAAATACGCGCCAACAGAATCCGCAATATCACGGAATCGTTGCCAATCCATCACGCGTGAATACGCAGAGAAACCAGCCACAATCATTTTAGGTTTATGTTCAGTCGCTAAGGCTTGAACTTGGTCGTAATCCACTTCACCAGTCGCATCATTCAAACCATATTGAATGGCATTAAACAATTTGCCCGAAAAGTTCACTTTTGAACCGTGAGTCAAATGCCCGCCGTGCGCCAAACTCATACCTAAAATAGTATCGCCCGCTTTAAGCAACGCAAAATACACCGCCGCATTCGCTTGTGAACCCGCATGAGGTTGCACGTTAGCGTAATCCGCACCAAACAACTCTTTAACGCGGTCAATCGCCAACTGCTCAGCAATATCCACATACTCACAACCACCGTAGTAGCGTTTACCCGGGTAACCTTCAGCGTACTTATTGGTTAGCATAGAACCTTGCGCTTCCATTACACGCGGGCTCGCGTAGTTTTCAGAGGCAATCAGTTCGATATGATCTTCTTGGCGTTGCTCTTCTTGTTGAATCGATGCAAAAAGTTCGTCATCAAACCCTTCAATACTCATGCTTTTGTTGTACATTCACTTGCCTCGTGCTTTTTTAAATTGAAACGCTGTTAAGGGCAGTGATTTTACATGATATTGTGCCGACAGCATCAATAATAGGCTTTAAAACAAATTTTAAGATCATTTGCCTGCATGTACTCAAAAAAATTTAGAATTTTAGTGTGGTTTTTAATGATGCTCATTTTTATGCTCAAAGATCAAAAATTGTTCGATTTATTCATAATAAGTGTTATCTTAGAGTTGAAGACACGCAATGTTCTAAATATATGTAGCGTGGTAATCAACAAAAACAAATGAGGAAGTTTTATATGAAAATTCTCCGACATTATTTTATTAGCGATGACCTTAACGATCTTGAACTTTTCGAAGAACAACTTGAAGCGCAAGGTGTTAAAACCCCACAAATACACGTTCTTAGTTTGCATGAACAAGAGGTTGCACATCACGACCATTTAAACTATGTGCAGTCTTTTATGAAAAAAGATATCGTTCATTCGTCTGAGATTGGGCTTGTAGTTGGGCTTTGCGCTGCTTTGGCTCTAATTGTTATTACCCATTTTGCAGGGTGGACAGATACGGCTGCAGGATGGACCCCGTTTATCTTTTTATCAGTCATTTTAGTTGGGTTTTGCACATGGGAAGGTGGCTTACTCGGCATCGAGAAACCTAACTATCATTTTTCCCGTTTTGCTGATGCTCTAAAAAACGACAAGCATATTTTTTTCGTTGACTTAGAACCAAGCCAAGAAGCTATTTTAGAAAAAATACTTCCATCTCACCCAAAGATTGAATTGGCTGGAACTGGCTCCGGAATACCGAGTTGGCTTTTAGTCTTACAAAGCAAAGTTCCACGTTTTTTTAGAGAAACTTTTCCTTAATAAAGAAAGAGAAGCAGAGCTTTTAAAATATAGCTCTTTTCTGAAGCATAATGTTGGTATAGAACACAACTTCAATGCGCGGAACCATTGTTACGCAAGAACACCATCGTTGATTTAACGAAACACTTAAATCTTATTTGCGGTCAATGCTGTTTGGTGCTTCCTTCCATCACCATAATACCTGGGCCTGCATCTAGGTATGCGCCGCGGGTATCGTAAGTGTGATTCGCTTCCAACGACATCAGACCAATCAGCACGAGCAAACAACCCGTTGGTATTATAATTGCGCATGCTAAGGCTAGGCGCTCAGAGCGCATATGCATAAAGAAAGCAATAATAAATCCCGCTTTTAAGAACATAAAAATGAGAATCAAAGACCATCTGAGATAACCTTGAAATTGCATATAGTCAACCATGTAAGACATAGCACTAAGAACAAACAATAAGCCCCACACCCAAAAATAAATAGCAATTGGATGCTCTTCTTGCACTTCTGCTGTCGCTTCACTCATATTAACCCCCTACCAAAGATAAAAGAACGCAAAGATAAATACCCATACTAAATCAACGAAATGCCAATATAAGCCCACAATTTCGACAACTTCATAACCACCCTTTCGCCCGGTAAAAAATCCCGGTCGCATATTTTCCAGATCGCCAGTCCATACCTTCCTTGCCACAATAAGCAGTAAAATCACCCCAACAGAAACGTGGAAGCCATGGAAACCTGTAATCATAAAAAAAGCTGCTCCGAACTGCGCAGAGCCCATTGGGTTACCCCAAGGTCTAACACCTTCCTCAATTAACTTTGACCACTCGAATACTTGCATACCGACAAACGAAGCACCAAATAGAGCCGTTGCCAATATCAGGTAAGTCGTTATCTTACGTTTTTTTTCATACCCGAACTTAACGGCCATCGCCATGGTGCCACTGCTACTGATCAGTATGAACGTCATGATGGCGATTAAGATAAGCGGTATATGTTCGCCAAATACGGTTAACGCAAAAACCTCACTTGTATTTGGCCAAGGTACAGTAGTGGTCATCCGCACCGTCATGTAGCTAGTAAGAAATATCGAAAAAATAAACGTGTCACTGAGTAAGAAAATCCACATCATCGCCTTACCCCAAGGAACTCTTTTGAAAGCCCGTTGATCAGATGACCAATCAGAGACAACGCCTGGTAAACCTTCTACCATTGCAATAGGACGTCCTGCTTCATCTACCACTGCTTCGTTCGACATGTTTTATCCTTATCTTCTAAGTTGACAACAGCAAACTAAATAAAATGACCCATATCACCAATAAAAAGTGCCAATAAAACGCACATAATTCTACGCTCAAACGTAGTTGTTCCAATCTCGCACCTGCCAATAATTTTATTGTGGTCCTGCTCCATACCACCAGACCGCCCAGTAAATGCAAAGCGTGTAAGCCAGTAATAAGATAAAAGAAGGCGTTAGCGGGGTTAGATTGCGCCATATACCCTGACGCTATCAGCTGTTGCCAAGCTATCAATTGTCCTGCCATAAAAGCAATAGCAAAAAAACCACCAATAAGCATGCCATTGCGCATAGTTTCAATCTGATTCTTTTTCGCTGCAATAAGCGCCCATTGCATAGCAATACTACTGAAAACCAACGCAGCTGAATTCCACCAGAGTAAATCAGGGTCGGACAAAGGACGCCAATCACCCAATTCCATGCGCATCATATAAGCGCTTATAAAGAGAGAAAACAAGGATGTAACGACGGCAAGAAAAACAAACAGGCCGAGCTTAGAATTTGGCTGAGGTAAAGAGCGCCCGCTAAACCCCCCAATCTCTGGGTGACCAGCTTCGGCTTCCCACGGTTGAGTATTGACCGTTTGTTTTATTATCCACCACGCTATTACGAGCATTAAGGCGGACATAAAAATTAGACTAATTGTCATAATCTAGTTAAGGCGTTAACTATGTTGATCATAATCTTCATCATCAACCGTTTTTGCACCGACGGAAGGCGGAACATTTTGCGGTATAAAATCCTTCTCGGCACCTGGCACACTGAAATCGTAAGCCCAACGATAAACTAATGGTAGCTTCTCGCCAAAGTTACCATGCTTCGGCGGCGTGTCTGCCGTTTGCCACTCTAGTGTCGTCGCTTCCCATGGGTTCGGGCCAGCTTCTTTCCCACGGAAATAACTCACAAATAAATTGTATAAAAACACTAACTGCACAGCGCCCACGAAGATGGCTGCAATGGAGATAGCTACATTCAAATCAGCCGCTGATTCAGGAATAAAGCTTGTGCCTTCAATTGAATAGTATCGGCGTGGTACACCCAAAAAACCTAAATAATGCATTGGGTAGTAAATGGCATAAGTACCAAGAAAAGTCGTCCAAAAGTGGAATTTACCAAGCGTATCGTCCAACATACGGCCCGTTATTTTGGGATACCAATGATAAATAGCACCGAACACGACCAATATGGGTGATACGGCCATCACCATATGGAAATGGGCCACCACAAACATGGTGTCGGAAAGTGGCAGATCAATGGTCACATTGCCGAGGAATAACCCCGTCAAACCGCCATTAACAAACGTAAAAATAAAGCCAATAGCAAACAACATCGGCACATTCAAGCGAATATTCCCGCGCCATAACGTCAGCACCCAGTTATAGACTTTAATGGCGGTAGGAACAGCAATAATGAGCGTGGTTGTAGCAAAGAAGAAACCAAAATATGGATTCATTCCGCTAACATACATATGGTGCGCCCAAACTACAAAACTAAGGGCGGCAATAATAACAAGTGCCCACACCATCATCCGATAACCGAAAATATTTTTACGCGCATGGACTGACAGAAGGTCCGACACAATGCCAAAAGCGGGTAAGGCAACGATATAAACCTCGGGATGCCCAAAAAACCAGAACAAGTGTTGGAACAAGATTGGGCTACCACCTTCATAATCCAGTTGTTGCCCCATCGACACTATAGCGGGCATGAAAAAACTGGTGCCGATGGTAGCGTCAAGCAACATCATAATACAAGCGACCAACAGCGCTGGAAATGCGAGCAGAGCCAATACAGTCGCCATAAAAATGCCCCAGACTGTTAAAGGCATCCGCATTAACGTCATACCGCGCGTACGTGCCTGTAATACAGTAACCACATAATTTAACCCGCCCATCGTAAAACCCACGATGAACAACGATAGCGAGACTAGCATTAATATAATTCCGGTACCCGAGCCTGGGGTGCCAGGCAAAATAGCTTGCGGCGGGTATAGGGTCCAGCCCGCGCCCGATGGGCCACCTGGTACAAATAAACTCGCCAATAACACCAGCACAGCGATAAAGTAAATCCAAAAACTGAGCATATTAACGAAAGGAAACACCATATCTCTGGCACCGACCATCAACGGAATCAAGTAGTTACCAAAACCACCCAAAAAGAGCGCCGTTAACAAATACACGACCATAATCATGCCATGCATAGTAACCAGTTGAATATATCCAGCCGGGTCAATAAAATCAAACGTTCCCGGCCAACCAAGTTGCACCCTTATCAATAATGACATCACAAGAGCTACTAGGCCTATTCCTATCGCAACAACAGAATACTGGATAGCGATGACCTTCGCGTCTTGGCAAAAAACGTATTTACCTAGCCAAGTTTTAGGGTGATACAGCTCCATCTCCGGTATTTCAACAGGTGGCACATAATCGTGCGCATCATGTGCAACATTAGACATTAGAGTATCTCCATAGTTGTTTTGTGTGTTGATTAAACAAATCCATTATTTTAAGTCGTCCTTAACGTAGGCAATCAGCGCTTTCATTTCAGCGTCAGTGAAGCTACTAGGCGGCATAATTGGCGAATAACCCTCTACAACTTTTGCATTCGGGCTAACGATGGACTCAATAAAGTAAGCCTCATCAACCACAATATTACTGCCATCGACCAGTGTTTCGGTTTTGCCAAACAAGCCTTTCCACGTTGGACCAATACCCGGCGTGCCATTTGTGGTGTGACAGGCCACGCATCCGCGGGATATCGCAAGCATTCGACCTTGTTCACTCGCACTGACCCCTTCCATTGACGCGCCAGCATTATCACCAGACACGATTTGCGCATACGTTCGTTGGCTGCTTAACCATATGTCATAATCTGCCTTTGTATCGACCACAACAGAACTACGCATGTTGTAATGACCAACACCACATAACTCCTCGCATAAAACATCGTATTTACCCTCTACAGTAGGGGTAAACCATAAAGAAGTAACGTGCCCTGGCACCAAATCCATCTTTACTCGAAATTCGGCCACTGCAAAATCGTGCAGCACATCCTGCGAACGTAGTAGCATCTTAACGGGTTGATTAATAGGTATATGCATATCACCTAGAACCAACACATCATCTTGGCCATTAGGGTCTTCTGGGTTCATTCCAAATGGGTTTTTAGTCGTCGTATGGCGAGTATCAACAGAACCTAGTTTTCCGTCCTCACCCGGGTAACGATAACTCCACTGCCACTGCTTACCAACAGCTTCCACAATTGAGGCATCTTCAGGAGGGTTAACGAAGTCTGCCCATACGTAAAGCCCCGGCGTCAACATCGCAGCAACACCAATTGAAGTGATGACTGTAAGCCAAATTTCTAGCTTTTTATTTTCGGGTTCGTAATGTGCCCGCGCGCCTTTTTTGTAACGAAATTTATACACGCAATAGGCCATGAATAAATTAACGACGACAAAAACAAAACCAGTAACCAAGAAAGTGATATCAAGCGTATCGTCAATAGTGCTCCAGTTTGAAGCAAGAGGGGTTAAATACCAGGGACTTAAAAAATGAAACAGGACAGAACCAATGACCAAGATGACCAAAGCAATCGCAAATATCATAAACTCTACCCCTCTCCCTATTTTAACAACAGTTTTAGAAGTTATTTTTTATGTCTACACCACTTAACGGCTTCAATACTATCGGTAAATCTCGATATATACCACAGTTTTATTTACTATTTCGACTAATGAAATCAGCTTAGTAAGCTTTTCGCTAGAGTTTGTCAAAAATCGGTATTATTTCTTTTTTACAATTGTAAATAAGGTATGACGTTTGTTAGAAAATCGCACGCCAAACAATCGAATTAAAAATAGAATAAGTATGGTTAGAATAATAACAAACACAGCGTATTTATAATCAAACCCGCCCACTTTAAAAAAGAAAACGGAGTGATAAGTTTTGTTTTTTTCGGGATGCTTGGCAGTTACAATCCCAATATAGCCACCCGATTGTTGAAATTTAAAGTCAGCCCTAAGCAGTCCCTCTTGGTAATACATTGGAGGCAAGTAATAAACCGTATGTGGTTCTAAAGACCCCATATCGTTAATATCCTGCCAACTAGCAAATTTTCCGACACTGTTTATATCTCTAACGATACGGAAATCAACCTGCATTTGCTTTAAAAAATCATGTAAGTACTCGACAACGAAGATGCTATTAGCTACTTTTGGAGCGTCTTCGCAAAACTCTTCTGAGCCATTATCCGTCTGTTGGTAACCAGTAAAGTGTGCCTTTAAAAAACCTATTTTTATAATACACATATCATCTCCCATACCAACGGCACCGTGCGCCATAGCATGTTCACAACAAAACATTAAAGATACCATTAAGAGAATTTTTTTATAATTCGTCATTTTTTCTAAGATTTCAAAGATACAATCTATCTCATTATCAACTTAACAACATGAGACCTCAGCATAACTCTTATTTAGGCCAATTCTAGAAAATGAACCCAATGAATACAAGGCGTTGTTTTCCCGCTTTCGAAAAAATAGGGGTTATGCTGAGGTCTCAACATGTATGAAAAACGGCTATTTGCTCAACTTTCGTTATAAACAAATCAAGTAAAGCTATTGGTAGCGGGTTTACGCTGTCTGTTAAATCCAGTACGCTACCTACAATTAATTTTCTAACCTTTTAACCTTATGGTTCTTTCGAAATTACGCAACCTAGCTTGCCATATCGGACAATGTACAGGCATTCTCTCGGGTGTTGGTGTTTGTTTATTGTGGAATTACGCAATGTGGGGACCAACTAGTGTTTTATCGCTATCCGGAACCAGTCTAACGGGTGCTTTTATCATGAGCATACTTGCTATAGTCACTGTTATCGCATCAATACGCGGTCATGGAGCGGTCATATTACTAATGTTCTTTGTATCATTTTGCCCAATCGGGTTTTTCTTTTTAACTGAAGCCCACTGGTTAAAGTGGACTGGCGTACTAAATCTTGGCTATTTATTGGCTGCGCTGCTTACTACGCAGTCTAATAAATCCGCTATATCGAAAAGCACACAAAACGACCAGTCATCTATCTAGAACCACCTCACGATTTAACCGAAGCACCTTAACACTATGGCCCAATACATTTTCACCATGAACGGCGTTAGCAAAGTCGTGCCCCCTAAACGTAAAATCCTTACCGATATTTATCTATCCTTTTATCCCGGCGCAAAAATTGGCGTCTTGGGCTTAAACGGCTCAGGCAAATCTACGTTGCTTAAAATCATGGCGGGGTTAGATACCGACATTGAAGGCGAAGCTCGCCCACAACCCGGCATTAAAATTGGTTACTTATCGCAAGAGCCGCAGTTGGATGAAAGCAAAGACGTGCGCGGTAATATAGAAGAGGCGCTAGGTGATTTTACCGATGCTCAAGCTGAGTTAGACGCCGTTTATGCTGCTTACGCAGAACCCGATGCAGATTTTGATGCCCTAGCAAAAAAACAAGGTGAACTTGAAAATATCCTACAAGCAGGTGGTGGCCACGACACCGATCGCATGATGAAAATAGCCGCCGACGCATTACGTCTTCCGCCTTGGGACGCCGATGTAAGCAAACTGTCCGGTGGTGAAAAACGCCGTGTTGCACTGTGTAAATTGCTGTTATCAAAACCCGATATGTTGTTGCTCGATGAACCGACCAACCATTTGGATGCAGAATCTGTTGCATGGTTAGAACGCTTTTTACACGACTTTACCGGTACGGTTGTCGCCGTCACGCATGATCGGTATTTCTTAGATAATGTCGCCGGTTGGATTTTGGAGCTTGATCGTGGTCACGGCATCCCTTGGGAAGGCAACTACTCATCGTGGTTAGAACAAAAAGATGCGCGTTTAGAACAAGAACAAAAAGCGGATGCGGCGCAAAAACGTTCCATTAAAAAAGAATTGGAATGGGTACGCTCCAACCAAAAAGGCCGTCACGCAAAAAGCAAAGCAAGAATGGCACGTTTTGACGAATTGCAATCCAAAGAGTTCCAAAAACGCAGCGAAACACAAGAAATTTACATACCACCTGGCCCACGCTTAGGTGACTCCGTTATCGAAGCCGTTAACGTCAGCAAAGCCTTTGGTGATCGCGTGCTGTTTGAAAACCTTAACTTCAGCCTACCACAAGGCGGCATTGTCGGCATCATCGGTGCCAACGGCGCGGGTAAATCCACCCTATTCAAAATGATGGGCGGAATGGAAGAGACCACTAGCGGCGAGATTAAAATAGGCGAAACCGTAAAACTTGCCCACGTAGACCAATCCCGCGATGGCCTAGACGACAACAAAACCGTGTTCGAGGAAATTTCAGAAGGCAACGACATGATCACCGTCGGCACCTACGAAACCTCCGCACGCGCCTACGTTGGTCGCTTCAACTTTAAAGGATCAGACCAACAAAAACGCATGGGCGACCTGTCCGGTGGTGAACGTAACCGCGTGCATTTAGCCAAAGTTCTTAAAGAAGGCAGCAACGTCTTATTGTTAGATGAACCGACCAACGACTTAGACATCGAAACCCTACGCGCACTAGAAGAAGCCCTCCTCAGCTTCCCCGGTTGCGCCGTGGTTATCTCACATGACCGTTGGTTCTTAGACAGAATCGCCACCCACATGCTCGCCTTTGAAGGCGACAGTAAAGTGGTTTGGTTTGAAGGGAATTATGAGGAATATGAGGCGGATTTGAAGCGGAGATTGGGGGCAGAAGCAGATCAGCCTAGACGGATTAAGTATAAGAAGTTGGCTGGATGACTTTATTGTTTTTATCCGAACCCACACATAATTAACTTTAAAGGACTAATTTTATGAATGATGGTGAATTGTTGCTGACATTGATTGAACATGGAACGCATGAAAATTTTTATCGGGATTTAAAGGGCTAATAATAAAGGCGCAAACAGAAGCCATAGGTACAAGTTCGGTTAGTATTGTAAAGTCGAGGGGCAGCCAGCTTGATTTTGGTTAATCCACTTGGCATTAATTTCTTTAGGTCCATCAACACCCATTCATTAATAAGCAAGACATTATGAACCGTCAAAAAAAGATAATTCAACTGCACAAAAATAAATTAAGAAACTCTGAGAAGCGCCTGCAAAAGAGCAAGAAAGACAAGTACATATCAAAAGCTGAAAGAGCGAAGTTGGTATTAGAGGCCGAGAATACAACTAAAAACAAAGATAATTAACCTCTGCGTTTACTCACCCAACATAAACTCTTAATATGACATTCGTCAGTTCAATTAATAGCTATTGGTTAAATTAATAATTAAAAAATATGCAGTCAGACCCCAAAAAACTATTCGAAAAACACGCAAGCCTTACCCATTCAGAGTTAATGAAGGTGTTGTCACATGTTCAACGAAACCAGGGCGACTGGGTTTTGCATACTTTAATGGTGGAAGGTTGCAACGTACCTTTTAAATTCAAGCGCAAAAGTCAGTACCAAAGCTTAAAAGGTGCCAGAGTGAATATGACTTATTACCCAACACAAGAAAGTGTTGCCGGCATTGATTTAGATATTATGAAAGTAGTGCGTATAAAAAGAGGCTGATTAACCTCAATTCAATTAGGCCAGATTCGATTGATTTTATTTTAATTCAGGCTCTGCCCTCCCCCTAATTTTGGGTACACTTCAGTACGTGAGGGGCGATGTTAAAAACACCTGCCCTACCCTTAAAGAAACGCCATGAGAATCTTCTATGTTAAACCCTGAAAAAAAATCTTTTAAACGCGCGCTGATTGTTGCTGTGCAACTTGATAATGTCAGTGATGTTGAATTTAAGTCATCGCTCGCTGAACTTGGCGACCTTGCTAAGACGTTAGGGCTGGAGGTGGTTGGCGAGTTTACCCAGAAACGCGCATCTTTTGATTCGACGGCGTATATAGGCGAAGGTAAGCGTGAGGAAGTTAAAGCTTACGTGGATAGCCGACAAGGCAGCCTCGATGAATCACCATCGGGCGATTCGGCGGCTAAAAACAACGTAGACGTTATTCTGGTTGACCATGAAATATCGCCGTCGCAAGCGCTTAACCTAGAAAATGAAGTGGGCTGTGAGGTGATGGATCGCACGGTGGTTATCTTAGAGATTTTTCATCGTAATGCCAGTTCACACGCCGCGCGGGTTCAAGTTGAAATTGCGCGTCTAACGTATATGGCACCGCGCCTACGTGAGGCGGCTAAGCGCGCTGGACCATCAGGCCGACAACGTAGCGGAACGGGTGGACGAGGCACCGGGCAGTCGCGCGCGCAAACGGACAGTAAAAAGGTTCGTGACCGTGTGGGTGAACTGCAAAAGGAAATTGACGCGATGGAAGCGGCTCGTGCTACCCAACGATCGCAACGTGAGGGGCAATCAGGGCTGGCTCAAGTCGCCTTGATTGGTTATACCAACGCGGGGAAATCGACCTTGATGCGTGTTTTGACGGGGCGAGATGCGCTAGTGGCCAATAAATTATTTGCCACCTTGGATACTAAGGTTCGTACTTTACACCCAGAAAGTGTGCCGCCGATTTTGGTGAGTGATACGGTGGGGTTTATCAAAAACTTACCTCATGGACTGGTTGCTTCTTTTAAATCAACCTTGGACGAAGCACTTAACGCATCGCTATTGCTGCATGTAATTGATGCGAGTGACCCCGGGTTTGAAATGCAGATTGAAGTGACCGATAAAGTACTGGCCGAGATTGGTGCCGACAGTGTGCAGCGTATTCGGGTGTTCAATAAAATTGACTACTTGGACGACATCACGGCACAAGCAGAGCGTACCGCAGAGCTGAAAGAGAAATATCCTGATTGTATTGTGCTTAGCGCACGCTGCAAGGCTGATATAACAAACTTGCACCAGACGATTGTTACCACTTTTCAAAAGGGCTTGGTTGAAGCCGAGGTTTTTTTACCTTGGTCGGCGCAAAATTTGCGCGGTGAAATTTTTGCCTCTTGCGAGGTGCTTGAAGAGCGCGCCGATGCTGCAGGTGCATTTTTCCGCTTCCGTGGTCAACCTGATGCAGTCGCTAAGCTAAGTGAATTGGCCGAGAAAGCGAGTAACTAATGGGCTTTAAGATTAAAGAGGCTACTATTCTTTAATTTTATTTGATCTGATTTTATAGGCTTAGGTAGCGGTGATTATTTCTTCTTCAAACCTCATGTTTTCATTTTGAACAAAGACTCTAACAATTTCATGAGGGCAGCCAGCTTGATTTACTAGAGATGCTTAATCTGTTCATACCTTGAGGTACAGGTCGATTTTGGACTTTATTAGCCCGCGGCCCAGACAGAAAAATTCATGCCTGCAATTATAGCCAAGACATGATTGATACGGCATTACAGTCTCATCCAAAAGAAACCGTAAAGCGTATTGAGGTTTTTCAAGAGTCAGCTTTTGATTTGCCTGTTCCTGATAATTTTTCGGAATCTATTCTATGTATTCGACTAATTCATCATATTGGCGATAAAACCGACCGCCTTAAACTACCTAGTGAACTACATCGTGTTACTCAATCTACAGTCATTATTTCGTTATGGGTAGATGGTAATTTTAATTATTTCCAAAATGTGGAGCAGGATGAGGGGTAAACCAATAAATTATCTCTAACTTATTGGTTTATAAAGATAAATGGTGGAGAGAGAGGGATTCGAACCCTCGGTACCGTAAGGTACACACGCTTTCCAAGCGTGCTCATTCGGCCGCTCTGACATCTCTCCTTAAACTATAACAAAACGCTCTGGCCATGCGTTTTTAGGCGCTGAATTATACCAGCTATCCGTTGCACTAATTGCTTTATTCGGTCATGGACTCTAACTCGTCCCAACGCTGATATTTACTCTTTAACTTTTTATCAATATCACTGAGCTCACCCATTTTGGCTTGCACCGTTTTTCGATCACCGGAGTGAAAATCAGCAGAACTGGTTAATTGCTGTAACTCAGCTAATGCGTCTTCTAACGTTTCTATTTCAAGTGGGAGTTGCTCTAGTTCTTTTTTAAGCATAAAACTTAACTTCACCGCCTTAACTGGTTCCTTAGCCGTAATTACGTCACTTGACTTCTTTTTTACTTGCCCGGCTTGAGCTTTGTCTTTTAACATTTTTGCCCAATTAGGCACACCACCCACGTATTCGGTTATCACGCCGTCACCTTCGAAAAACCAAAAACTGGTGACAACATTTTCTAAGAATTTACGGTCATGACTGACAAGAATGAGCGTGCCGTCATATTCAACCAGTAACTCTTCTAACAGCTCTAAGGTTTCCACGTCCAAATCATTGGTGGGTTCATCCATGACGATGAAATTGGCGGGTTGGCTAAATAGCTTTGCTAATAATATGCGGTTCCTTTCACCGCCCGACAGTACTTTGGCGGGTGAACGTGCACGCTCTGGCGCGAATAAGAAGTCACCTAAGTAGCTGATAATGTGTCTATCGCGTCCGTTAATGGTCACGCTGTCTCGCCCATCTGACACAAGGTCTATCACGGTTTTATTTAAGTCTAAGGCATCACGGTGTTGATCAAAATATGCAACTTTCAACTTTGTACCATGTTTCACACTGCCTGAGTCCAATTCTATTTCTTGCAACAAGGCTTTTATCACCGTACTTTTACCGATGCCGTTTGGCCCAACTAACCCCACGCGGTCGCCCCGCATAAGGCGGCATGAAAAGTCACGCACCATGTGTTGACCATCATACGCAACGGATATATCTTCTGCTTCTATCACTAACTTACCTGATTTCTCACCGCGTTCTACTTCTATTTTGGCCGGCCCCGCTAGACTTCTGCGCTCTGCTCTGTCTCTGCGCAGTTGTTCTAATGCGCGCACACGGCCTTCGTTTCTGGTTCTCCGGGCTTTGATGCCTTGACGAATCCAGACTTCTTCGCGCGCCAGTTTTTTATCAAACTCTGCATGAGTTTTTGCTTCGGACTCTAAGGTTGCCGCTTTACGCTCAAGATATAGTTCGTAGCTGCACGACCAGCTAGTTAACTGCCCCCTATCAATCTCGATAATCCGCTTGGCGATATTTTGTAGAAACACACGGTCATGCGTGATACACACAACGGCCCCTCTAAACGTTTCTAACTGCTTTTCCAACCAAACGATGGTTTCCATGTCCAAGTGATTAGTTGGCTCATCAAGCAGCAGTACATCCGGTTCAACCACTAAAGCACGGGCTAAACCAACGCGGCGTTTCCAACCGCCCGACAATTCATTTATCTTTTTATCCGCGGGTAAATTTAATTTGCTCAGCACCGATTCCACACGTTGCTGTAACGACCAACCGTCTTGAGCCTCAAGTTGATGCTGCAGTGTTCCTAATGCATCTAAATCGACGTCTGGGTCTAGTAAAAGTTCATGAT
Source organism: Cycloclasticus sp. (assembly GCA_039830885.1). Classification (GTDB taxonomy): domain Bacteria; phylum Pseudomonadota; class Gammaproteobacteria; order Methylococcales; family Cycloclasticaceae; genus Cycloclasticus. The sequence goes on along the minus strand of JBDOOJ010000046.1, from coordinate 11,635 downwards.
ACTGGGCAATGATATGCCCAATTTCTCCAAAGCTATCCGACACGGCTTCATATATTGTTGACGCTTCAGGTAACTCCGGTGACTGTTCCAACGTGGAAACAACAACGCCAGCCTGCAGCCACACTTGCCCTGAGTCCGGTAATATTTCTTCAGCGAGCAATTTCAATAACGTCGACTTCCCTTCGCCATTACGACCAATCAAGCCCACGCGTTCTTGCTCATCTATTTGTAAATTAGCGTGGTCTAGTACGGGCTTCAGACCAAAAGCAACGCTGACATTATCGAGTTTAATGAGTGGCATAATCGTTTTCTATTAAGTGTTTTCTAAGTAAGTTAAGCGCCTGTGCAGACGCGTTAATTTGTTTGCGCTCTAGTCGCCCCGTTAGTTTCTTTGATGCTGACGTGTACGACGTATCACTCACAACGGCGACTATTGCAATAACGTCATCTCCATCATTATGATGTAACTGCACAAGCGTGATACTTGAGTCATTCTGCTCGTGTTCTTTAGTCGCTATTTCAACGGCTAATGACTCAGTAATTTTAATATTATCAATTCCAAAGCGCGAGAGTATATCCGATACGCGCGGCGATACCATTGATTGTTGTAACCAACCGGCATTACATTGACGTGCAATCCCGCCTTGCGAGATGGTTTCAATCACACTCAATGTCTGTTTTTTTTCAACCATCAATTGATGCACACAATCGGGTAAATTTTTGACTGCTTTATCAAACCCATCGATGGCGAAAACACTATTGCCAAGAACGTCCTGCACTTCTTTAACACAACGCTGGACAGCATCATCGACGTAATCACTTGGGAAAATCAGCTTTAGTTCGTTTTCTGGCAACCCCGCCCGAAAACTCACTCGAATATCATCACTCAACGACAGCTTATCTACTTCCTGCTGAATGGCAGATTCGCCCATTCCCATCGTGCGTAAGGTAATAAGCCTTGGTTTTTGAACCTTAAAGCAGGCACGTAAATCATCTAACACGGTGGTCTGCATCATGTTTTTCATTTCGTAAGGAACGCCAGGCATACAATAAAATCGACACCGATTCGTTTCCCCAATAAACCCTGCTGCTGTGCCCCAGAGATTATCAATACGCGTTGAATTTTCAGGCAACAAGGCTTGTTTGCGGTTTACCTCAGGCATATCAATATTCAGCTTATCGAAAAAGCCTCGCATCATCGTCATGGCGATATCATCAAATACTAGCGGGGTATTAAATGCTTTTGAATATGCTTGCGTCGTCAAATCATCCTGCGTTGGCCCTAAACCACCGGTACATAAACAAATGTCCGCTAGCACATCAATGTCTTTAAGCACTTGCACTAAATCATCAAGCTCATCTGCCACGGTGATATGGCGAATAATATCAAACCCGAGCATACGGCAATGATCCGCTAAATACGCCGCATTGGTATCAATGGTTGCGCCGGTTATCACTTCATCGCCTTGCGAAAAGATGACCACCTTGGGGCGGTTTTTTTCAGGCATCAAACTGCAAGTTGTAGCTGGTGAATTTGCGAATGTTTAAGACGCCGTTATCGAGAATTAAATATTGTCCTTTAATGCCCTTTAATACCCCTTCTATTACCGGTGTTTTATCAAAGTTAAACGATTTGACCTTATCAGGGTATTCAAGCACGGGGTACTCAATATCCACTTGTTTGGCATCTGTTAAAAATTGAATATCGCCGTCGTTATTGTTAGCTTGCACGGCGCTTATCGCATCTTGCGCGGTGGCTAATAACAGATCTCGCTCTTCGTACATATCTTTAGGTTCGGCCAACCCCTTAAGCATTTTTCGCCAATCCGTTCTATCGGATACATATTGCTTTAATGCCATTTCTACTTGGCCTGACTGCAGGCGCGTTTTAACTTTAAAAATAGGCAGCGCTTGAATAGCGCCTTGGTCAATCCAACGCGTTGGCACTTGAGTATGCCGAGTAATCCCAACCTTTAGGCCTGACGAGTTTGCCAAGTACACAAAATGATCTTGAAAACAAAACTTTTCACCCCATTGTGGTTCGCGACACGTCCCTAAATGGTAATGACACGTTTCCGGTTTCATTATGCACAAATCGCATCGTGCCAATTTGGTCATGCACACGTAACAAAAACCTTGGCTATAACTCTTTTTTGTTCGTTTACCGCAGTTCGAACAATGAATCTCCCCAAGGTGGGTTAGCTTGATTTTTTTGCCAATATACGGGTTAAGTGGTATTAGTTCCTCGTCAATAGGCAGCGAGTATTCCACTGGCGAACCAAGCGTTGCGTGCATTTTTTTTACGTGGCCTTCAATCATTTGTCTGTCCTTCTAAGAATTCGAATGTTTTATCTAAATAATGTTCATAATCGGCAAAACCATGGTCGCCGCCGTCAATGATGACTTGTTGACTGTTACGGTAATACTCAACGCCCTGTTTATAATCCAGCACTTCATCACCTGTTTGGGTCAACAGCAACAAGTTCTCCGCATGACTGAGTTGCGGAAGATACATGGCCTCTAATTGTTGCAAATGCGATTCAGTAAACTCAAACACCTGGCCGCTATGATAGTTCTTATTCTCACCTAATAAGCGTGATAATAATTGATGCGCATAAACTGCGGGGTTGATTAGCACGCCTCTCTTGCCGTATTTCTCACTCAAGTAAGTTGTGTAGAAGCCGCCAAGCGAACTGCCTATCAAACCCCAATCCTGACCTTTTAATGTAGCAATGTGCAACTCAACACGTGCCATCGCCTCGTCTGGCGAATAAGGCAAATCAATTAAAAATACGCTGTGTTTTTCATCGCGTTGAACGTACTGTTTGACCAGTTGCGCCTTAAACGAGGCCGCTGAACTACAAAACCCGTGTAGATAAATAACGTGCACTGAAAACCCATCATCCAAATAAAACGCTAGGATAACCGACCCGTTGCAGGCCCGCCATCTCTATAGCGTTATTCGTAATCTTTAATGCTCGCTGCTCGTTTCTTTTTCTTTCGACACGTACTCACAAACTAACCGCCAAAATACGGCTGCACATTTTTTCGCTACACTCATCATAGTAGATATTTCAATTAGTGCACAATAATAAAACGCCCTTTAAAATCGTACTGAAACCCTATTCACCCCGTTATAATACAGATTAATTCTTAAGTTTTTGGAGCAGCTCTGCATGTCTTGGATTTCAAGCAAACCCATCCCCGTCGATGAACGCCTAATTGTTGCACTAGATGTGCCTGATATCTCAAGCGCTATGGCATTAGTCACCACCCTTGGCGACAGCGTGGTGTTTTACAAAATCGGCCTCGAGCTATTTATGTCAGGTAACTATTTCGAGCTGATTGATTGGCTGAACGAACAAAACAAACGCATTTTCGTGGACTTAAAGTTCTTCGACGTTCCTGCTACCGTGGGCCGCGCTGTTAAGCAACTAAGCGATAAAAAGGTAGATTTCGTCACCATTCACGGCAATAACGCCATTATGCAAGCCGCGGCTGAAAACAAAGGTGCTCTGAAGGTCCTCGCTGTGACCGTCCTAACGAGCTTAGATCGCGGCGATTTAGACGACTTAGGTTTTAAATGTGATGTTGAAAAATTGGTCACCTCACGTGCCAAGCGCGCCATTGAATTGGGTTGCGACGGTGTTATCTCATCCGGTTTAGAAGCACCCGGGCTGCGTGAATCATTGGGGCAAAATTTCCTAGTTGTCTCACCCGGTATCCGCCCCGTAGATAACCGCCCAGAAGACGACCAAAAACGGGTAGTCAGCGTAGAGCAAGCGTTCTACAATGGAGCTGACCATATTGTTGTAGGCCGCCCTATTCGTGATGCTAAAAACCCACGTCAAGCAGCCATGGATATTCAATTAAGCATCGCTAAGGTGTTTAACACATAATTCACAAGGAGTTTGAAATGGTAAAAAACATCAATGGTTTTACCCAGCCCATACAAAAATTAGTTGACTTAAATACCCAACATTTTGACACCTTAATGGCATCTCAAAAAGAAGTAGCCGACAATTACCGTGCGCTTGTAGAAAAACGCATGCAGTCCGCTTCTGACATTAAAGACCCTGTTGCATTAGCCAGTTTTGTAACCGACCAAATGGCACTTGCGCAAAGTAGCTATGAGAAAATGGTCAGTAATAGTCGTGTTATGTTTGAATCTATGACAGGTTACAACGCAGAGGTCATTCAACTGTTTCAAGAAAGCACCTCTAAGTTAAAAAATGAGATTAAGAAGGAAATGGGGGCCAGCTGACAAATAAGTCATTATCACCTAAGCATTCACTCGTTTGATTTATTTTTGTTGCAACGCAATATAAATTAAGATACACTGTGCTCAACTTAATTAGAAACCTTACGGAGATATACTATGAACGACTTTAACGCATTTGCTGACCCTATCAAAAAACTGATTGAATTAAACAAAGCACAATTTGAAAAATTAGCCGCTGCCCAACAAGAAGCTGCTAAAAATTACGTAAAACAAACTGAAGCAAGCATCAAAGCTGCATCAGGCATTAAAGACAAAGAATCATTCAGCGCATTTGCTAAAGAGCAGGTTGAACTATCTAAAACCAGCCTTGAAAAAGTAGTTGCTGACGGCAAATCTTTATTTGCAGACACTAAAGCTTATAACGAAGAAGTTTTAAACTTAGTAAAAGAAAGTGCAGCAGTTTTCGCACCGAAAAGCTAAGCACGTTTAATTACGTTAATGTTAAGCCGCTACCTCCTTGGTAGCGGCTTTTTTATGCCTTAAGCACTATTAAAATAGAATCCCACCCTTATAAAAGTTAAACTACACCGATAGACGAAACACTTTCGTTGTAAATCAATAAACCAATAAGGGGATTTCAAATGGCTTTAATTTCTCTACGCCAATTACTCGACCACGCCGCAGAAAATAACTACGGCGTACCTGCATTTAATGCGAACAACATGGAACAGGTTCACGCCGTTATGCAAGCCGCAGATGCAACTAACAGCCCGGTGATTATCCAAGGCTCTGCAGGCGCACGTAAATACGCTGGCTCATCTTTTCTACGGCACCTAATCATAGCTGCTGTTGAACAATACCCACATATCCCCGTTGTGTTCCACCAAGATCATGGAACCAGCCCGGCTATTTGTCAGCGCTCCATCCAATTAGGCTTTACATCCGTGATGATGGACGGCTCATTAGAAGCTGACGGTAAAACACCCAGCAGTTATGAATACAATGTTGACGTCACTCAAAAAACCGTAGAAATGTCACACGCTTGCGGCGTATCAGTAGAAGGTGAATTAGGTTGTTTAGGCTCACTTGAAACCGGCGAAGCCGGTGAAGAAGATGGCGTTGGCGCTGTCGGCATTTTAACCCACAAACAAATGCTAACAGACCCTGAAGAAGCGGCTGACTTTGTCAAAAAAACGGGGGTTGACGCATTAGCTATTGCAATTGGCACTAGCCACGGCGCATACAAATTCACCAAGCCGCCAACAGGTGACACGTTGGCAATTCAGCGCATTAAGGATATTCATACACGCATACCCAACACCCACCTTGTCATGCACGGTTCGTCATCTGTTCCACAAGATTGGCTCAAAATTATTAATGATCACGGTGGCGATTTAGGTCAAACCTATGGTGTACCGGTTGAAGAAATTCAACAGGGCATTAAGTACGGCGTGCGAAAAGTTAATATCGATACCGACTTGCGATTAGCTAGCACCGGCGCTATCCGTCGCCATTTGCTTGAAAATCCCAAGAACTTTGACCCAAGAAAATTCTTAGCCGTTTCAACCGAAGCGATGCAGAATATTTGCGAGGCTCGAATGAACTCCTTTGGCACTTCGGGGCAGGCAAGCAACATTAAACCGATTGATTTAGAAGCGATGGTATTACGTTATGACTCAGGCGAACTGGATCAAGTCATCGCCTAAATGACAAAACCAGCGGGTTACATGAAACTTTTCTCTTGTAACCCGCTCTAATTGTTTTTAGTTAATATAAGTTTCAATAAATGCGTCAATATATTTTCATTGCTGTCGTTGTTTTTCTATCGGCGATACTCGCCTTTACCTTCTTTATCGGCCCGCCTGTAGACCCTACTTTGTTGAAACCTGCGGAGTTCCAATACACCAATTCAAATAATACGGCCTGCCCCACTGGCGCCAATACCGGAACAGCAGGTATTTCGGAAGACATAGAAACTAACGAGGGTGCAACCTACAACCTTCGTACACCAAGTAATTACAATAAGTCGGTGCAACACCCGTTAATCATCGTCTATGCACCCGCCGGTACAAGCGCGAGTAAATCCGAACGCCATGTTCATTTAACTAAAACAGCTACTGAAGCAGGCTTTATTATCGCTTATGCTAAAAACTTGCGAATGTCTGTTAAAGCCATTGAGAAATTAGCGTCTATTCCAAGCGATATTCAGAAAAAGTGGTGCATTGATTCAGATCGTATCTACTACACCGGCCATTCAGATGGCGGCACCATAACAAACGCACTCACCTTCCTACCATCAGTGACTAACAAACCAACGGCCATCGCACCCAGTGCCGCCGGGATGGATGCAGAAAGCTTGAAGCAATATGCTTGCCCATCCCCATTGCCTGTCATGGTTTTCCATAATGCTGACGACTCGCACTTTGAAGGGTTTGGTAAACAAGCCGCCGATTGGTGGGCAAATTGCAATCAATGCAGTGAAGAAACATCCGCACCAGACCAACATGGTTGCAGTACCTATAAAAACTGCCCGACAACATCTAAAACTTACTATTGCGAAGGTTTGGGCGGACACTCAACATGGCCCAATAAGAACGCTGTGCTGGTCGACTTTTTTAAGCAATCAAAATAACCCAATGCATCACCTTAAAAGCATTCTGTATATGGCCATTGCCGGGGTATTGATTTGGCTTTTTTTGCCCGCAAAATATACGGTGAATATACCCATACAATTCGCCAATTCATACAGTGAACAAGAAATTCTAGATCAATTAACCGTTGAAAAGGGCTACGTAATATCTGTCTTTGCTGATGAGTTAAGCGGTGCCCGCGCTATCATCACGACAGAAAATAATGACCTCATCGTTTCTAGGCCAAACACTGGCAGCTTAACGCTCGTTTATAAAGACGACAATCAAGATGGCCGCTCTGATGGACAGCAATTATTGCTAAAAGGATTAAACCGGCCGCATGGGATTGCGTTACATGATGGCTGGATATACATTGCTGAAACGAATGCCGTTTTACGCGTTCAATATGATGCTAAGGAACGTAAATTCATTGGCACACCGCACTACATTGTTCGCGACAGTTTTCCTGGTGGAGGCAATCACTGGTCTAGAACGCTGAAAATCGGCCCAGATAACAAGCTGTACGTCAGTGTAGGCTCTAGTTGTAACGCCTGTATTGAATCTACGAATAAACGCGCTAGCATTCTCCAATACGATTTAGATGGTAAAAATGAAATGGTTTTTGCCAGCGGCCTAAGAAACACCGTTGGATTTGACTGGTCACCTGATACACAACAACTATATAGCGTAGATAATGGCCGTGATTTTTTAGGTGATGAGCTTCCGCCAGAAGAACTAAACCGTATTATAAAAGGGCACCATTACGGCTGGCCTTACGAACACGGCAATCAAATTCCTGACCCCGAGTTTGCCAAGCAAAAACCAGCTTCGCTTACCACAGATTCACCTATCCATGAGCTCATAGCACACGGCGCCCCTCTCAGCCTGCTATTTCCACGTCACAACTCATCATTGCTATCTACTGCGCTGGTCACCCTGCATGGTTCTTGGAACCGCTCTAAAAAGTCCGGCTATAAGGTCGTTTCACTTAAATTTTCTAGCGATGGAAGCGTTCTTGAAACCGACTTTATAATCGGCTTTGAACGTAACGAGAACGTTATCGGCAGACCTGTAGATCTCGCTGAAGATAACCAGGGAAATATCTATCTAAGCGATGACTATGTCGGTAAAATTTATAAAATCACATCAACTACTATTACTAATTAAACCTCACTCATATGACTATCTTAAAAGGATTCCTACTCGTTACCGTTTTGTCAGCAGCCTTAGTCGGTTGTTCCGAAGACACTGCACCATCAAACTCTGACAAAGTATTTAAAATTAGTGCCGTCTTCGGTATTAAATTAGGTGACAAAGGCCAAGGCCTACCTAGTGGCTATATTGCTGACAACAAGCCATTTGACTTCACCCCTAATACTGCCCATAAAAACTTTAACTCATATACGATTTCAGTGACACCCAACACACACATGATTTACGGCATTAAAATGACAAGCTCCTCAGACCTTGGCAAAACAAGCTGTAAGGAACAACGTGATGAAATGGTGAAAGAAACGCTAGCGACACTTGGCGACACATCTACCCTTAAAGTATCCGAAGATGGTAATCAATGGAAAATTCGTGAAGATAACCAGCGCTCCATTATCATTGATTGTGAACTTGCTTTAACACCAACGACCCGCCAATTGGTGATGATATACAGCGATACCGCTTTAAGTAAGTTAAGTTACGTGGAATGGTCAAAGCACCAAGATGACATAACTAAACCACAATAGTTGTCACAAGCATCACCTCATTTAAACTTAAGCCTAAAGCACACACAATTAATTATTTATGAATATTATCAAGACTTTATTAGGCCTCGTTTTACTAACCCTGCTATTGGGCTGCAGTGAAGCAAATGATGACAATGACATCGATTTAACTGAAATATTTTCCATCAGCGGAATTTTTGGTATAAAAATTGGTACGGTTGACGAAGATCTACCTCCAGGGTATGCCATAGAGAATAAGGAGATTGCTTTTACTGCCGATAATGCTGATAAGCGATTTGTTACATACGAATACTCAACAACCCCTAAGTCACACATCATTTACGGCATTAAGACTAAAGGCCCCCGAGCACTGGCAAATAAAGACTGTTTAGCCCAACAAGATGCGTTAATAAAACAAACGCTCAATGCACTTGGCGATACCTCCGAATTCAGAATAACTCAAGAAAAGAACAAGTGGAAAATTCGTGAATCCAATCAACGACAAATAAGCATTGATTGCGAAGCGTCTATCTCAGCTGACCAGCTGCAACTGGTTATGATTTACCAAGATACGGCGCTAAGTTTATTGGCCTTTAGGGAATGGCGAAAACGTCAAAAAGAAATAACTCTGATTAGGTTCTAAATTTCTCTTATATGTCTCTAAGGTTGCTATTAAACGTTAGGCGCTTTTTCTAGCCGAAAACAAACCATAGCAACCAATACCATCGTGCAGCACGTGGTATTGACCAAAACAGGCATTGAAATTACCGCTTTGTACGCTCGTTCTTAAACGTAACCAGCTCATGATTTTTTCCATGGGGTAAGTTAACACTGCCGTGTAGTACAAACGCTTAGATGATGGCAATGTATTTTTTGTGATGTCTCGATAATAGACATCACTAAAACCGCTGTCTTTCATAAAAGACTCAAACTCACTGGGCATCGACATATTAGGCATCGACCAGCCATTAAGTACTTTTAAAACATGTTTCCATTCGGTTTTAGTTAATACTCGTTTATTTGCAAATCCATCTGCAACGGCAAAACAACCCCCTTTTTTTAACACGCGATACGCCTCTGTAACGAAATCAGATTTCTTTAACGCATAGCAAATACTTTCAAGGCCCCAGACATGATCAAATGTCTCATCCGCAAACGAAGTATGCGTGTAATCTTCCAATTTAAACGTCACTAAATGATCAACGCCGCGTTTCTTAGCATTCTTATTCGCTTGTTCAATTTGCGTGGGAGAAATTGTGATGCCTGTTACTTTAACGCCATAATGTTCAGCTAACCAGATTGAACTGCCGCCTATACCGCAACCCGCGTCGAGTACATGATCACCCGGCTTTAAGTCCAATTGGTCCGCGAGCACTTTATTCATTTCAAGTAACGAATCGCTGTGTGACTGCGTCTTGTCAGACCAATACCCATAATGAATCGCAAGGTTTTTACTGTTAAGCCACGAGGTACGGTAATCCCAGTAACTTTGATCGTAATAATCAGCAATGTCACTCAGTAAATCATCGCGTACTTCGGTACGGTGGTCGACATCGGTTTCAATTGTTATCAAATCATTGGACATAAAATTAAGTGAGCATGTAAGAAATTAATGAATAGCGGGCCAATTTACCCAACGTAATAAAACAAATGGATTTAATTAAGTTAAGCCTAACCCACCCTGCAGCTAAACACAGAACATCACCGATAATAGGCAGCCAACTCATTAACAAAGCGATGCTACCATACCGCTGAATGGCCACATTGGCCTTATGAAATTGTTTTAGGTTGGTGTTTTTTGGAGGGAATTTAGATGAGGCAAGATAACCAATATAATACGTTGTTAGCGCGCCTAATGTATTGCCAACTGTCGCCACCAAAACAAGAAATAGCGGCACATGTTCATCATTGATGATTAAATACGCTAGCACCGCTTCAGAGCCACCCGGTGCAAGTGTGGAAGAGACAAAGGCGCTTACAAATAAGCCTAACGCACCGTATGCTTCCACGAATTCATCAAACATACCGTTTTATTGACTTAATGCTTGCGCCACATAAAGAAAAATATACAGCTAGCTAAGCCAAGAATAAATAATGATATGACGAGAATAATGTTCGCAACGCTTAAATCCAACGCGTAAACATCTTTATTAAGCTGCCCAGAAATCCCAGGAATAGACGGTAAATTACCACTGCCATCTCCTACTTTAACCTGTGCTTTCATACCTTTTTCCATATGCTGAGCCACATCACAATGTGCTAAATATGTTTTATCAGAACTGGGCGTTATAAATGTACCTTTAACTTCACCCTTCGAATATAACTCCATATGAAACATCCCTTGAGGATGCAAATACGTTGGCAAACCATGAATCATAAATTGATGGCGGATATTATCTTCGTTTATAAACGTAACATTAATCTGTGTACACTTTGGTAGATTAAATTCATGCTGACTATAACCAAAAATAGTACCCGGAAATGGCTTAGCGTACTCTCTACCCGCTTTGATTGTAATCTCTTGAACTCCTGCTATTTTCAAACATCCTTGCGGCAAGTCTTGTAAGTTTTCATTCATCACCATGCCCCACTCACCCATCCTCATCCCCATGTGGCTCATTTCTGCTTGAGCGATGGTTGTCATAACGAGTATTAAGGCTAATACTGCAACATTAAGAGCTTTCATCATTAGCTCCTATCTTTTAATTTAACAGCAACGTCGTGTAAAAAACTGTACATCACGTTAAATAATAAAAACAATACGCCTGCCAACATGCCCAGTACAATCAATAAAATAACATCTTTATAGGATTGAATACTTTTTCCCGCCACATCATCCCACCAACCAAACGCATCGGAAGCGCCCCATGTCGGTAACTCTCCTTTGTAATATTCTGGGCTAAAGTACGGCATAATACTCACGCCTTCTACATTTGGCATAGCATTTTTATTCAGGTACTTTCTATAAACAATTTGCGACACATTGCCACCGGGGTTGATACCATTAGTGGTGATGGCTCGTTCCGCATGATCATGCATTAACCAAGCACCTTCACCGTAGCTATGCA